>JBNKOT010000485.1:0-5692 GCA_050294855.1 Draconibacterium sp.
TTCCGTTAATATTAGTTGTTGAAACTTTATATCAAAAATATGGTTTGTATTCGCTGCCAGATGGTAGTGAAAGCCGAACTTGAAAAACTCGGGCTTAAATATGTATATGTAAAAATTGGTGAAGCCGATGTTATTGGCGATGTCTATCCGGATCAACTGGAACAGTTAAAAACTGAATTGAAAAAGGCAGGTTTGGTTTTGATGGACAATAAAAAAAGTGTTCTTGTTGAAAAGATAAAAAGCGCTATTATTGAGTTGGTTCATTACAGAGAAGATCAAATTAAAGTAAATCTTTCTGATTACCTGAGTGAAAAACTAAATCATGACTATACATATCTTGCCAATCTTTTTTCTGAAGTAAAAGGAATTACCATTGAAAAATTTTACCTCACACACAAAATTGAACGGGTGAAAGAACTGATTGTTTATGACGAGCTCAACCTTTCAGAAATAGCCTGGAAAATGCATTACAGCAGTGTGGCTCATCTTTCAAATCAATTTAAAAAATACACCGGTCTTACCCCAACTCATTTTAAAAAGCTCAAAAACAAGCGTCGCGAAACACTTGAAGATGTGTGAATCATGTAAATTTTCATCAGAATTATGTAACGCTTTTCTTTTCCGTTTTCACGAAATTTATCTTGTAACAAGTTGCCTTAATTTTTTTATCCTGTTTACAAATAGAATCAATTTATTACAAGGGCGCTAAAAATACGAAAAAAATGAAAGTATTACTGGTTTATCCGAAGTGCCCCGATTCATTCTGGAATTTTACTCATGCCTTAAAATTTATCTCAAAAAAAGCTGCGGTGCCGCCACTTGGATTGATCACGGTGTCGGCTATGTTGCCCGATACATGGGAGAAAAAACTGGTGGATTTGAATATCTCTTCACTTCATACAAGCGATATACAATGGGCTGATTATATTTTTATAAGTGCCATGTATATTCAAAAAGAATCGGTAAATAAAGTAATTGCAGAAAGCAAAAAGTGGAATAAAAGAGTTGTAGCCGGGGGGCCGCTTTTTACACAGGAGCATGTAAACTATCCGGATATTGATCACTTTATCTTAAATGAAGCAGAGATTACAATCCCTCCTTTTCTGGCCGATTTAGAAGCAGGAAACCCGCAAAGAATTTACCAAACAGATGAATTTGCTGATCTTTCGAAAACACCGGTTCCCGACTTTCACCTCTTATCGGTAAATGATTATGCTTTCATGAATATTCAGGTTACCCGGGGCTGCCCGTTTGCCTGCAATTTTTGTGAAATAACGTCGCTGTTAGGGCATAAAGTACGAATGAAAAGTACGGCTCAGGTGATTAACGAACTGGATGTTTTGTTTAACACCATCAACTGGCGCGGGCCGGTTTCTATTGTCGATGATAATTTAATTGGAAACAAGCACCAATTAAAATATGATTTGTTACCGGTGATGAAAGTATGGATGCAAAAACATAAATATCCGTTTACATTTAATATGGAATCATCGATAAACCTTGCTGATGACAAAGAACTAATGAAGATGCTGGTAGAGACCGGATTAAGTTCCACGTTTATCGGTATTGAAACTCCCGAAGAAAAGTCGTTAAACTATTGTAATAAAGTGCAAAACCGAAATCGCGATTTACTGGATAGTGTTAAAAAGATACAACAGGCAGGTATTCAGGTTTCCGGTGGTTTTATTGTTGGTTTTGATAGCGATACGTCGACAGTTTTTCAACGTCAAATCGATTTCATTCAGCAAAGTGGAATAGTTTCGGCTATGGTTGGGTTATTAAATGCACCTAAAAATACTAAACTTTATAAGCAGTTGGAAGCGGAAAACCGTCTAACGACTGAATCGTCAGGGAACAATACAGATTCATCCATGAATTTTATACCAAAAATGGATTACCATGAACTTCAGGAGGGTTATAAAAAGATAATTAATAATATATATTCGGTAAAACCTTACTACAAAAGAGTAAGACAGTTATTGTTGAATTACAATCGGTTGAGTAAAGGACAAAGCACGATAAGATTCTCTCTGTTGCTCGCATTTATTAAATCAGTTTATGTAATTGGATTGATTGACAAAGGGAGAACAGAATACTGGAAATTTATTATTTGGACCCTTTTTAACAGGCCAAAACTAATGGTTGAAGCCATTACATATACAGTTTATGGTTATCATTTCAGAACGGTTTACGGGCTACGTCGTCTTTCGTCATAAATCGACTAATGTGTGAATGATGTAAATTATTACATCAATTATGTAACATTTTAGAATTTGAACAGGGGTAACTTTGTTGAGATTATCGTATAGAGACAATTGAAATGAAAGAAATTGAAAAATCAAAAATCCATATCCTCATAGAAATCATAGAGTATGTGCCCAATTCGGTGGTTAGCAGAACTATTATCCGAAAGACCACCGGAAATATTAGCGTACTTGCTATTGATACCGGCGAAGCGCTTGCCGAGAAAATTTCTCCGTTCGACACTTTTATTCAGGTTATCGAAGGAACCGCCGAAGTAGTTATTGATGATCAGCCAAACATACTTCAAATGGGGCAAGGTATAATTATTCCGGCGCATACATCAAATATTGTGCGAGCAAATGGTCGGTTTAAAATGATTTCAACGATAATAAAAAGCGGATATGAAGGAAGTATGATTTAAAACCAAAATTTTAAAATAAATATCATGGTAAAAGCAAAAGAGGGTAAAGAGGGAAGGAACTCGAAAAAGGAAGCCGTTATGAACCTGAAAGAAAAAAGAGCAGCTAAAAAGGCTAAAAAGGCAGGGAAGAGCGATTCCAGTATAATATAATTTCTGATTTATATAGAAGCTCCCAGGGAAAAGATAGTAGTTGAGAATAAGAATGGAAGATGTGGTATTATGAAAAGGGAGAACAAATTTAAAGAAGGAGAAGTTGTGCAGGCGAAGGTTAATCCAACCCAAAATCTTGTGATTAGGCGATATGTCGACCGGATTTATTATTGTAAAATCCAGGAAAATCCTGGCCATAAAGAGTTAGTCTTTTTTGAACGGGAACTCGTTCCTCACAATATACAAGAAATAGGATTATTAACTTCCTCAAACGTAAAAATCAATACATGAAGATAATTTATATTGCAACATATCCACCCCGAGAATGCGGCATTGGAACCTTTACCAACAACCTGTTCAAATCGATGTTAAGGCAAAACGAACAGAATGAAAAAGTGCATGAAGGTTTTATAGTTGCGTTGAATGACAACGATCTTATCTATAAATATCCGGAAGAAGTAAAATTAACTATCAGACAAGATCATCAGGAAGATTATTTAAAAGCGGTAAAATATATAAATCTTAGTGGAGCTGATGTTTGTATCCTGCAGCATGAATTTGGTATTTTCGGAGGACAAAGCGGGGTATATATCCTTCCCTTGCTTCACCGGCTTGAAATTCCGCTCATTGTTACGCTTCATACCATTCTTAAAACGCCTTCGTATAACGAGAAAGCAGTACTGAAGGAAATCTGCAAAATGGCACATAAAATTGTGGTGATGAGCCATAAGGCGATTGAGTTTCTGACAACAATTTATGATGTGCCCAAAGAAAAAATCGCATTGATTGAACATGGTGTACCGGACATTCGTTTCAGTCCCGAAAAATCGAAAAAAGAGTTTAAACTTGAGAAAAAGAAAGTGCTACTTACTTTTGGCTTTATTGGCCGAAGCAAAGGTATTGAAACAGTAATTAAAGCTTTGCCGGAAGTGGTTAAAAAATATCCGGAGCTTATTTACATTGTTTTGGGGAAAACGCATCCAAATGTGCTTCGTCATTCGGGCGAGGAATATCGGATTTTTCTTTTACGTCTGGTAAAAAGCCTCCAACTCGAAAATCATGTGACGTTTCTCAATGAATTTATTGATGAACAGGACTTATTCAAATATTTGTATGCCTGCGATATTTACATCACTCCTTATTTAAACGAAGCTCAAATAACCAGCGGAACCCTTTCGTATGCAGTAGGTACTGGTGCGGCCGTTCTCTCAACACCATACTGGCATGCTGCTGAATTGCTGGACAAAGGAAGAGGCCGGTTGTTCAGGTTTAATGATTCAGATAATCTGGCTGAAACACTTATTCAACTTTTTGATAATCCTGAAGAGCTCAGGAAACTGAAACAAAATGCCGATGAATATGGCAAAAAAATTACCTGGCCAAAAACGGGCGAAAAATATTTGCAATTTGCTAAAAAAATAGTGAAGGATGAGCAACCGGTTCTTAAGCGAAAAGAACCTGAACCTGATTTACTCATTCTTCCCCCCTTTTCCTTGGCTCATATTAATCGATTAACAGACGATACAGGTATCATTCAACATGCAAAATTTGGCATACCTAATTTAAAGGAAGGGTATTGCCTTGATGATAATTCGCGCGCCTTACTAATGGTTTTAAAAGCTTATCGTCAGAAAAAAGATATGCGTGCACTTGAATTATCGCCTGTTTACTTAAGTTACATTCATTATATGCAAAACGCTGACGGGACCTTTCGGAATTTCCTGAGTTTTAACCGAAATTTCCTGGATGAAGTGGGCTCTGAAGATTCGTTTGGAAGAACAATTTGGGCCCTGGGTTATTTATTGGGTAATGCTCCAAACGATGCTTATTATCAAACTGGCAGACTGGTGTTTTTCACGGCTGCTCCTAATTTTGAAAAACTAAAATCAATTCGGGGAATTGCCAATACAATGATTGGTATTAGCTATTATCTGAAAAGTAATCCATCTGACGATTCGATGACCGAAAGATTAAGAAATCTGGCGAATGTATTGATGAAACATTACGACGAAAATCGTTCAGAAGACTGGAATTGGTTTGAAGCATTGCTGGCTTACGATAATGGAATTTTACCCTTGGCTCTTTTACATTCTGCCGAAATTTTGAACGACCAGAACATTACAAAAACAGCCATTGATTCGATGAATTTTTTAACAAAACATACGTTAAAAGATGAATACCTTTCGGTTATTGGCAATGAAAAATGGTATAAAAAGGAAGGAGAACGTTCTGTTTTTGCCCAGCAACCTATTGATGCAATGGCCACAGTTTTAATGTATCATCAGGCATTTTACCTGACAAAAGATAAGGATTATCTCAACAAACTGTACACCTCCTTTTTGTGGTTTCTGGGTGAAAATGATTTGCGGATGAGTTTGTACGATTTCGAAACCAAAGGTTGTTGCGATGGTTTCGAAAGCTATGGTGTTAACCGGAACCAGGGCGCAGAAAGTTCACTTGCGTATCTAATTTCTCATTTAACCGTATTGCAGGCCTACGAAGAGTTTCACCGGTCGGATTTAAAATTGGTATAAAAAAAAATCCCGCTATTAGCGGGATAAAAATATAAATGATCGTAATCGTTGTAAACTAAGCCAGTTTAACATTTACTGCATTTAATCCTTTTTTTCCTTCTTCCAAATCAAACGTTACTTCATCATTTTCCCCGATATTATCCGTTACTCCGGTTGAATGTACATAATATTCTTTCGATGATTCGGCATCTTTTATGAACCCAAATCCTTTGGTTTCATTGTAAAATTTTACTGTTCCTTTGTTCATTGTAATGAAATTTAATTTGTTAAATAATTTTATGTCTTATCTCGTCAAAAAAGGGCGTACTCTTTTGTTCGACACATTTTGCTGCATACAGATACA
>JBNKOT010000486.1:0-1875 GCA_050294855.1 Draconibacterium sp.
ATTAATGGCTCAAATCGCGTATAAATATTGAGTTTCAAGGACTGTTTGCGAAAGCATAGCGGGCTATGGTAAGCAAATATGACGCAGAAAATCGGTATTTATAAGTGAAATTCATAGCTTTTCATTAAATAATCGATTTACTGAAATTTGAGCTCGCTAATTTTAATCGAACTCAGGTTAATAAATGACCAATTTAAATCTCAATGAGAATTCAAGTAAGAATACATACAATCAAAAAAATGACCGAAACACCAACAGAATCCCGAGACTCTGATCATCGATTCTTTTCTTGATTTTTGATTTCATTTCTAACTTTAAAATATGAAAAAACTAAATTTCCTTTTCCTCTTTCTTTTTGTTTCGTTACTAACACTGGCGCAAACAGGCACCCTCGAAGATTTTTTAAAAACACAACCCGAGATAAAAAGTGTCGAAAAAATTAAAGGCAACGACTTTTTTAATGCCACTTTTAAAGTCATGGTCGAACAAGCCATCGATCACTCCAATCCGGAAAAAGGCACTTTTTTACAACGTGTTTTTGTGGCCGACAAAGGAAAAGACAATGCTGTTTTGCTGATCACTGAAGGTTACGGCGGTGGTTATGCCGGAAGTCCACGGTACATCAACGAATTGAGTCCGATGTTAAATTCGAACCAGATTTGTGTTGAACACCGTTATTTTGGCGAATCGTGGCCCGAACCATCGACCTGGGAGCACTTAACGGTTGCCAACGCTTCCGCCGATCATCATCAAATTACCAAGCTTTTTAAAAAATACTATTCGGGAAAATGGATCAACACCGGAATTAGTAAAGGCGGGCAAACCGCCGTTTATCACCGAACGTATTATCCCGCCGATGTGGACGTTACGGTAGCTTATGTTTGTCCACTCAATTTTGGTGTCGAAGACGGACGCCACGAACCATTTATCGAAAAGGTGCCGGGAACTGCAGAACAACGCAATAAGATAAAAACCTTTCAAATTAAGGTATTAAAAAACCGCGATGCGATAATTCCTAAATTAGAAGCTTTTTCGGCCGAAAAAAACTTTACTTATCAACTTTCTTTAAATGAAGTTTTAGATTATTGTGTGTTGGAATATCCTTTTGCACTCTGGCAGTGGGGACGTTTTGTAGACGAAATTCCGGAGGCAAATGCCGGCATCGACGAACTTTTTAATCACCTGATGAAAGTTTCGGGTCCATCGTATTTTGCATTGGAAGGAATGGAAAGTATCAAAGCTTTTTTTGTGCAGGCGGCTTACGAACTCGGTTATTATGGTTACAACACCAAACCCTTTAAAAAATACCTTTCGATAAAAACCGCTAAAAACTATATTTACAAGATTTTTCTGCCCGAAGAACTACAATTACGATATAAAAAATCGACCGCCAAAGAAGTTCAGAAATTTATCAAAACCACCGATTCTGAAATCCTGTTTATTTATGGCGAATTCGATCCCTGGTCGGCCAGCGGTTTTGTACTTCCTGAAAAAGACAATTTTTTGAAGATTGTAAAACCAAGTGGCAGCCATTCAACCAGAATTAATAATTTACCCGAATATCAAGAGCGGGAGGTAAAAACAAAATTATCGAACTGGCTCGAAATGCCTGTAAACATTGAATAACAGTAGCTTTGAAAAACGAAGCAACCAGAAAATGATTAACATTCGAATTTTCTTTTGCAGATATCAGAAAAGTATTTATATTTGCACCCGCGTTCTCAAAGAAATTTCAGTTGAAATAATCCGTCGATTGACGGAGCGGGATGAAATCGAAAGTAACCCGATGGAAAAGTCTGAAAAATTTGATTAAAAATATTTAAAATATATTGCGGGATGGAGCAGCTGGTAGCTCGTTGGGCTCATAACCCAAAG
>JBNKOT010000487.1:0-8046 GCA_050294855.1 Draconibacterium sp.
CGAAACAAGCCGACGGGTCGGTTGTAGTACGTATGGGTGAAACCATGTTATTGGCTACTGTGGTTTCAGCACAAGATGCAAGAGACGATGTTGATTTTATGCCATTGTCAGTCGATTATCGCGAGAAGTTTTCGGCTGCAGGTAGATTCCCGGGTGGATTCTTAAAAAGAGAAGCACGCCCTTCGGACGATGAGATTTTAGTAGCTAGATTAGTAGACCGCGCACTGCGTCCACTTTTCCCTGATGACTACCATGCTGAAACAGCAATGATGATTTCGTTGATTTCGGCAAACAAAGAAGAAATGCCAGATGCATTGGCCGGATTGGCAGCTTCGGCAGCAATCGCAGTTTCCGATGTTCCTTTCGAAACTCCAATTTCAGAAGTAAGAGTTGCCCGTGTTAATGGCGAATTTGTAGTTAATCCTACTCGCTCGCAAATGGAAGCGGCCGACCTCGAAATTATGGTTGGTGCTTCGTACGACAACATCATGATGGTGGAAGGCGAAATGAACGAAGTTTCGGAAGAAGTAATGTTGGAAGCCATTAAAGTGGCTCACGAAGAAATTAAAAAACATTGTAAGGTTCAGGAAGAACTGGCAAAAGAACTGGGAGTTGTTAAACGCGAATACAGTCACGAAAACAACGACGAAGAGCTTCGTGCTAAAGTAAAAGCCGATCTTTACGAAAAAGCCTACGAAATAGCAAAACAGCAAATCACCAATAAAAGTAAACGTTTAGAAGCTTTCCAAACCGTACGCGACGAATACATCGAAGCTTACCAGGAAGCCAATGCTGAGAACGAAGAAATTGACATGGATTTGCATATTAGCCTGATTAAAAAATACTACCACGACGAAGAAAAAGAAGCCATGCGTCGCATGATTCTTGACGATAAAATTCGTTTAGATGGTAGAGCAACCAACGAGATTCGCCCAATTTGGGGAGAAGTAAATTATCTACCTGGATCTCATGGATCAGCCATCTTTACACGTGGTGAGACTCAATCGTTAACTTCGGTTACTTTGGGCACAAAAATGGACATCAAAAAAATTGACAATGTAACTTTTCAGGGAACAGAAAAATTCCTTTTACATTATAATTTCCCTCCATTTTGTGTTGGCGATCCAAAAACGCCACGCGGAACAAGCCGTCGCGAAATTGGTCACGGTAATTTAGCTTTCCGTGGACTGAAAAAAATGATTCCGGATGATTTTCCATATGTACTTCGCGTTGTTTCCGATATCTTAGAATCTAATGGTTCGTCTTCGATGGCAACAGTTTGTGCCGGAACAATGGGAATGATGGATGCCGGTATCAAAATCAAAAAACCGGTTTCGGGAATTGCAATGGGACTGATTACTGATAAAGGTGCCGAAAAATATGCTGTTCTTTCCGATATTCTGGGCGATGAAGATCACCTGGGTGACATGGATTTTAAAGTTACCGGAACTGTTGATGGTATTACTGCAACTCAAATGGACATTAAAGTTGACGGACTTCCTTACGAAGTATTGGAGCAAGCACTGCAGCAAGCAAAAGAAGGACGTTTACACATTTTAGGTGAAATGTTAAAAGTAATTCCGGAAGCGCGCGCAGATTACAAACCAAATGTTCCACGTATCGAAACTGTTGTTATTCCAAAAGACATGATCGGTGCAATTATCGGACCTGGAGGAAAAGTAATTCAAGCCATTCAGGAAGAAACTGAAACCGTAATCGTTATTGAAGAAAAAGACGACCAGGGAATTGTTGAAATTTCGGGAGCTGGTTTGGCGCCAATTGAAGCGGCCAAGGCAAGAATTAAAGGAATTACTGCCTTACCTGAAGTTGGCGAAATATATAAAGGAAAAGTAAAATCGGTTGTATCGTTTGGTGCATTCATCGAAATTCTTCCCGGAAAAGAAGCACTTTTACACATCTCCGAAATGGATTGGAGCAGAGTAGAAAATGCTGAGGACTTTGCAAAAGAAGGCGAAGAAATGGAAGTTAAACTCATTGGAGTTGACGAAAGAACCGGAAAATTAAAACTTTCGAGAAAAGTACTTCTTCCGAAGCCTGAAGGTTATGTTGAACGTCCGCCAAGAGAAAATCGTCCGCCAAGAGGCGACGACCGACGAGGTGGAGATCGCAGAGGCGGTGACAGAAGAGACGATCGCAGAGGTGGCGACAGAAGAGGTGGTGGCGACCGTCGTAACAACGACTTCCGACCACGTAAAAACAACGACTAATTGAATTAGTAGTAAGTAAAAAGTACTGAGTATTGAGTAAAGGAAATTTGAAAGATACTTTTACAAAATATAAAAAACCGATCCGTCGGATGACGGATCGGTTTTTTTGTGCTTAATTGCTAACTTTGCTTTTCAAAAAATTAGGAATGGAAAACTGGGCAACAAATATTGCAACTACAATCGACGAGAAACTTACCGGAATACGCGAGAAAGAAGTCAGGTTTTACCGAATTGACGAATTCAAAAGAAATGCATCCAGAGTCGACTCATTCTCTGCAAGTTGCTCTTTCTGCAAAGATCAGAAAAAATCGATTTCGGAAGTAGTCGAAAAATTAGAGGAAGCGATAAGCGTGCCCGGAAAATCAAGACGTGAATACGACCGCCTCATCAGTCGTCTTGCTAAACACATTCAAAAAGAACATGGATTTTATGCCCCCTATTATTTCTCGTATCTCTACTCATTTTTTGGAATCGTAATTGGTCTGATTATCGGTTTTGTTCTCATGAAAACAAAACCCGATCTTTGGATTGAAATGTTATCGATAGGATTTATCGTCGGTCTGATTCCAAGCTACGCCATCGGATGGATTAAAGACAAAAAAATCAGGGCAGAAAAACGTTTAATGTAACAGCTGCAAAAAATTAAATCTATTTTTGCATTTCTAAAAAATAATAATTCATCAGATAAGCGGTTTTTTAATTATGCGGTTTTTAGTTATCGAGGGAAATATTGGAGCTGGAAAAACAACACTTTCGCAAAAAGTTTCGGAAGATTACAATGCCAAACTCATTCTGGAACAATTTGCCGACAACCCGTTTTTACCCAAATTTTACGAAGATCAGGACCGCTACTCGTTCCCACTCGAATTGTCGTTTTTGGCCGACCGCTACAATCAAATTAAAAAGCAAGTACTAAATCTCGATTTATTTCACTCCTTTTTGGTGGCCGACTATTATTTTGCCAAATCGTCGATATTTGCACAAAACACTTTAAAAGACGACGAATACCATTTGTTTCGGCAGATTTTTAATATCATTTTTGAATCGATGCCCAAACCCGATCTATACGTTTATTTGCATGCCAACACACCAAAACTACTCGAAAACATTTCGAAACGGGGACGAAACTACGAACAAAGCATAAAACCTGCTTATCTTGAAAAAATTCAAAACGGATATTTCCATTTTTTTAAGCAGGTAACGGCATTTCCCATATTAATCATCGATATCAACAACATCGACTTTGTGAATTATCCGGAACATTATCAGCAATTAAAAGAAGCAATTTTTGGTCGTGATTATGAAATTGGTATAAATCGTTTAATATTGTGATAAAAAATCGATTAGCTTCTTTTTTATCAAAAAAAGCTTACTATTTTTGTGTGCGTATCGGAATAAATTTTAAAACAAATTAAATATATTTTCAATCATGAAAAAGATCAACTTTAAACCTTTAGTTCTTGTCATTGTAGTTGCGATGCTTCTGTCGAGTTGTGCAGGGCTAAAAAAGATGAAAAAAAATGCAAACCAAATCCAATTTAAGGTTACACCTGAATTACTCGAAGCTCATGCAGGCGAAGTAGATTTGGCAATCGACAGTAGATATCCTGCCAAATATTTTAATAAAAAAGCAACATTGGTTGCAACACCTGTTTTAAAATACGAAGGTGGCGAAACAAAATACAGTCCTGTTACTGTTCAAGGCGAAAAAGTTGAAGCCAACAATAAAGTTATTGCTTATCAAACCGGTGGTAGCGTTGGATACAAAGATGTGGTTGCTTATAATAAAGACATGAGCAAATCAGAACTTTACGTAAACATCACTGCTTCGATGGGAAGTAAAACGTTGGATTTCGAACCTATAAAAATTGCCGACGGTGTTTTAGCTACAAGCGAAATGATTGTGAATTTCCCAAAAGCAATTTTGGGTGTTAAACGCGAAGCCAACACAACAGGCAAATACGATCCAAATATCGATGCATTCCAAAGAGTTGTTCCAGACGAAATGATGGCCGACATTCATTACCTGATCAATCGTTCGAACCTTAGAAAAGAAGAGTTGGAAAAAAGTGATGTTGTTGGATTACAGGATTACACTAAAAAAGCAAATGAAGACGCAAGAATCAATTTAAAAGATATACAGGTTTCTGCTTATGCATCTCCTGACGGAGAAATTGATTTGAACACAAATTTAGCTGCAAAACGTAAAGAAACTTCTTCTGAATATTTAGCAAAAAAATTAAAAGAAGCCGGCGTTAACGTCGAGCTAAAAACAAAATACACTCCTGAAGACTGGGATGGTTTCAAAGAATTAATGGAGAAATCAAATATTCAGGATAAAGAATTGATTTTACGTGTACTTTCAATGTACAACGATCCTGAAGTTCGTGAGCGCGAAATCAAAAACTTAAGTGCTGCTTTTACTGCTGTTGCCGATGAAATTCTTCCTCAGTTGCGTAGAGCAAAAATATCGACTTCTGTTGATATGATCGGAAAAACCGACGAAGAATTAAAAGCTGCTGCAAAAGCAAACCCAGCTTCTTTGAATCCTGCAGAATTACTTTACGCTGCAACTTTATTCGAAGATTTAAACGAGCAACTTTCGGTTTATAATTCTTTTATGAAAGTTTATGCTGACGACTGGAGAGGTCCAAACAACGCAGGTTATGTTTTGGTAAAACAAATGAAGTATGCCGATGCAAAACCAATGTTCGAAAAAGCTGAAAAATTAAAACATAACGAGCCAATCATAAAAAATAACCTTGGTGCTGCTGCTTTATACGAAAACGATCTTGCCATTGCAGAAACTCGTTTTGGTGCTGCCGCAGGTGCTGGCGACGAAGTGAATTACAACATGGGTATTGTAAGCGTTAAAAAAGGAGAATACGACAAAGCTGTTAGATATTTCAGTAAAGATGCCGACATTAACACTGCAGTAGCAAAAATTATGGCTGGCGACAATAATGGAGCATTAAAAGATTTAGAAGCTTTCCAACGTCCTAATTGTTTTATGAAAGAATATTTAAAAGCAGTAATTGGTGCACGCACAGCAAAAGAAAACTTGCTGTTCGAAAGTTTAGCCGAAGCGTGTAAAATTAATGCCGACATGAAAGTGAAAGCTAAAAACGACATGGAATTTGCAAAATATTTCCAGGATGCAAAATTCAAAGCGATTGTTGAATAAATCCAACTAAAAATATTAATAAAAAGGGCAGTCAGATTGACTGCCCTTTTTATTTGAATGATACCAGAACTTTGCCCAACTACGCAACTTAATATTTGATAATTCCATCTATCATAAATGTTATTGAATTTGCGAAACATATTTTTCAAAATTGTATCGATTACCTTTGGATTAGTAATTTCGTCCAGTGTATATTCACAATATACTTATATCGGTAAAATCGAAAATGCGATTACCGGAAAACCGGTTGAGCATGTAACAATTGTCCATAAAAAATTAGGAGAGCAAATTCAATCTGATAAAAACGGAGCATTTATCTGGAATTTTGGAGAGCTCTCCGAAAATCCAAAATTTAGAATTGTAAATAACGTTTTCTATTCACCCGAAACCGAAAACATTTCGTTGCAACTCTATAATTTAAAAGGTCAGAAACTTGTTGAAACAAATAAAATTGGGATGGGTGGAACCTATCTATTCCCAAATTTAACCGATGGAATTTACCTTTTAAGCGTTAATAATTCAACAAAAAAAAATACGTTTAAATTAATTTCCAGCAACAAAAAAATTATATTATCACAAAATACAGAGCTCCCTAAAAAAATAAATTCAAGTATAGAACGTGATACGCTTTCTTTTTCAAAATCAGAATTTTACAACACTCAACTTACATTCCCTCAAACCGATACTTCTTTTAGAATACCACTCTTTCCGAAAGTGAATGGCAATTTTGATTATTTCCTGAGCATACCAAATTACGAGGTTTATTCCTTATTGCAAAGTAACCCAACCATTAGCAATCAAGGCGAGGTAGAATCGGTAAAGTTTATTTACGATGAAAATGAAAACCGGATTTATTTTATGAATACAAAGCGGCACGACTGGCATTTTGTTTTTGCTGAACAATTTCTGGGATACGATAAAGGCCACTACCATTTTAACGCCACGCAATACACAAATTCAAGCGAACGTTATTTATTTCCCGGATCGATAAATTTCTACAAATCAATAAACAAATATGTGCTTCGTTTTTATCCCGGAGATGAAATGGGCTGCAATAAAATTGAAGAAATCTACCACCGAATTCTTGCATTAAGTTACCTTCAAAATAAACTTTTCCTATATTCAAATAATACGGAATGGCAAAAATGTGCCAATGTTCCCCAGATTTCGTCTGATGAAATTTTCAAGGGTCAAAACTACCAGGCATTAAACCTGTCAGAAGGATTTGGTTATTTGCGTAAAATTGAAATTGAAAACCTAAACAGCACTTATTTAGGGAAACACGATATTGTTTTGCTGAATGGAATTCCAAACGATGTTTCGGTGGTTGCAGGAATTATTACAACCGAGTTTCAAACTCCATTGAGCCACATCAACATTTTAAGTCACAATCGAAAAACGCCAAATATGGCTTTACGCGATGGCTGGACCAATTCGAAAATCGAAACACTTTTAGGAGAATTGGTTTATCTCGAAGTTCAGGCCGATTCGTTTATTTTGCGAAAGGCGAACCTCGAAGAAGCGACATCATTTTGGAATAAAAACGAACCGCAATCAACCGTTTCGCTAGAAAAAGACATTACTGTTTCGGGTTTAATAAATCTGAATCAGGAAGGAATAAACAGTGTAAATATTATTGGAGGAAAGGCAGCAAATTTTGCTGAACTTTTAAAAGTTCAGCATCCGAAAATCCCAACACCCGAAAATCCGTTTGCTATTCCGTTTTTCTATTACAACCAACACATTCAGAACAATAAAATAGATGAAATAATCCACCAGCTTCTTTCCGATGAAACCTTTCAAACCAATCAAGATTATCGAAAAGAAAAATTAAGTCAATTGAGAAACCTTATTGTAGAATCCCCTATAAATCCTGATTTGGCAGACTTAGTCCGACAAAAAATTAACGATTTTGCCAATTTCAAAGCCTACCGATTTCGTTCGTCGACCAATGCCGAAGACTTGGATTTTTTCTCTGGCGCAGGTCTGTACGATTCATTCTCGGCAAAAGCAGAACACGAAACCAAAACCATTGAAAATGCAATAAAAAAAGTCTGGGCGAGTTTATGGAATTTCAGAGCTTTTGAAGAGCGCGAATACTATAAAATTGATCATAATTCGGTTGCAATGGGAATATTGGTTCATCGCTCTTTTCCTGATGAAGATGCCAACGGCGTTCTCATCACCAAAAATCTGTACAACATCAATCCCGGTTTTATAATAAATGTACAATTTAAAGAGTATAGTATTGTATTCCCTGAGACCGGTATTCTGCACGATCAAATAATTCTTTTCACATACTCGCTCGATAATTCGCGTAATTTTACGATTGAATATCTTTCACATTCTAATATTCCCGATTTTGAAGGACAAAATGTACTAAGCGATTCCGAACTTTATGAAATTGGATCTTATTGTATGAAAATTAAAGAGCATTATTTTTATAATCTGCCACACAATTGCAATTGTCTTTTTAATGATTTTGGTTTAGACATCGAATTTAAAATTGATTCGCCAAATGAGAAAAGACAAATTTATATAAAGCAAGTTCGACCTTTTAATTAATACTCTTCGGAAGTAACTTCATAGAAAGTGTTGAAGATCGAATTACTGGTGCGAGTTTTCTCGAATACT
>JBNKOT010000488.1:0-4106 GCA_050294855.1 Draconibacterium sp.
AGTGAATTCGTAACTCCCCCAGGGATCGATATCGTTAGCCGTTGGCGCACGCCAAACATTAAAAACCGGCCCGCTTTCGATGTACTCGGTTTCTTTAAACTGAAGTGAGTTTAAAGCGCCTGTTTTTTTACTAAGCGAATAATGAAAATCCGACCCCGAAATCACGATCTCATTCGCGTTCTCCGAAACTGAAATTTTCCCGTTTGATTCCTCTTTTTTAGCTAAATATCTTTCTGTTGGAACCGGCAATTGTTCCCAGGCAACTTCGTGTCCGGCCGCCGCCCATTTTGTGTCTTCCTTTAATTCAAACGAAACTTGAAGTAGACATTCCGACTCCAATGCAATTTCTGGCATTCTGAAAGGAATTGTATCAACAATTGTTTGTTGCGCCGGCAAATCAATATTAAAATATCCACGTTGAATTTCTTCTCCATTCACCAAAATTTCCCAGACACCATTAAATTCATTCAGGTTTTTAAAATGATGACGGTTGGTAATTTTCACCACTCCGTTTTTCGGATTGATGGCTTCTATTTTTATGGGTTGACCCGATTTTTTTATCTGGTGAATTTCAGGTTGAATTTCGCGATTGGGCCAAACTATTCCGTAGGTTCTGCCACCCAAACCAACGGCGTAAAATTCGCCTTCCTTTTTGTCACTTTCAAAATCGAGTGCCAGAACAGCATCTTTCCCTAAACCTTTTAAATCTGCAATGGAAACGACTTTGTTATAGATACACACATCGTCGATTATCATGCTCGACATTCGTCCCGAATATTCGCCCTGATCCTGCGATTCTGCTTCGCGGCCAATACAAAGCGGAAAAGGAGTTGAACTGATATTTCCGCTAAATCTTTTTTCGCCAACCAGATTTTCGTCGATAAAAAGCTGCATTTTTTTACCGTCGTAAATCGCGGCTATGTGGTGCCAGTTATCGTAAAAATCGTCTCCAACTCTTACTTTTATTGAAATGCGTTTGTCACTATGAAGATAAAACTCCAAAGTTTCGGGATTTTCCATTTGCACACCATATTGAAATTTGCCTTTTGAAAGAAATGTATTTGACTGTGGAATTTCAAAGGGTTTTACCCAAAAACCGATGGAAATCTGGTCGCCTGTAATGTCCAGATTCGGATCACGATAAAATTCAACCCAGTCGTCGTGGCCCGAAAATTCAAGTCCCCAGCCATGAATTCCTTCACTAAATTTTGGGCGGCCCATAATTTGCCCGTCGTTTTTTGCCTGCGACAAATCGGGAATAATCCATCGTGGTGTTGTTAATCCCGGACTAATCCAGTCCCAAATTGCACCGCCTGTTAAACGCGGATGTTTCCAGATCAATTCCCAATATTCATCCATTCCTCCTAAACCATTTCCGGTGGCTGCCAGGTATTCGTCCATAAACGAAGCACGCCGATCGTTTTGGCGTAAAACTTTTCCTTTCGCCAAATTCTTATAATCGTTTGGTTTCCAATAACGCGGGCCAACCAAATCTTCAAACGGAATATAAAATGTATTTCCACCGTACATCCATGCCGGACGACCCGGATCGATTTCTTTTCCGGTTTTAATTACTTCATGAATATTAGATCCGCTGCCCGACTCGTTTCCGGCACTCCACACAATTACCGAAGGATTATTCCGGTCGCGGTAAACCAGTTTTCTCGATCGGTCGCGGTACATTTCTGTCCAATCCGGATCGGCCGAAAGTTGTGTGTTCGAATGTGCCTCATCTCCCACCTCATCGATAATATACATGCCCAATTCGTTTGCCATTGCAATGTATTCGGGCGTTGGCGGATAATGACAGGTACGAACACAGTTGATGTTAAACTGTTTCATCAGCAACAAATCTTTTTTTAGTGTTGCCAGCGGAACTGCCTGTCCGTTATCCGGATCGTGCATGTGACTGTTAACACCATTCAATTTTACGGGAACACCGTTAACCGTTAATATATTATTCTTGTATTCGACTTCCCGAAATCCGATTTTTTGTGTGAAAGCTTCGATTGTTTTTCCACTATTATCGCGTAAAAGAAAAACAAGCGTGTACAAATTGGGGAATTCTGCCGACCATTTTTTCGGATCTTCTATTATTGTTGAAAGGGTAATTTTGTTTGTTGCATTGGAATGAACTGAAAAATTAAAAGACTGAACCGCTTTCGTTAAAATCGATTTGTTATTTCCGTCGAGTACATCAATTTCCAGCGAACAAAAAACAGAGTCGGCCGTTGTATTCCGAACATCGGTTTCAACAACCAAAGTGGCATTTTTATAATCTTTGTCGAGATCGGTAAGCACATAAAAATCGTGAATAAACGTTTTTGGAACAGCGTATAATTTTACATCGCGAAAAATTCCTGAAAGCTGCCACATGTCTTGATTCTCGAGATACGAGCCATCGCAAAAACGGATTACTTCTACTGCCAAATCGTTTTCGCCTTCATCAACAAATTGCGTAATATTAAATTCTGCCGGTTCAAAAGCGCCCTGATTATAACCCACTTTTTCCCCGTTCACCCAAATGTAAGCTGCCGACTTTATTCCTTCAAAACGAAGCATAATCTCTTTGTTTTCCCAGTTTTCGGGAATTGTTATTTTGCGTTTATAACAGCCAACCGGATTAAAATAATCGGGAATTTTTGGCGGATCGCTTTCAAACGAAAGTCGAACATTTCGGAATTTTGGATGTCCGTAACCTTCCATTTGCCAGTTGGCAGGCACTTTTATCTCGTCCCATTCCGAAACATCAAAATCGGTCTGCCAGAAATTTTCGGGAACCTGAACCGGGGTTTCCACCCATTTAAATTTCCAATCGCCATTTAATAACTGAAAATTTTCGTTTTTCGTTGCTTGATTTCTTAATGCATCCTTTTTTGTCGAAAACGGGACATGAAACGCATGCGGAGCATTTTGCCCTTTTTCGAAAACGGCAGGATTCTGCCAATCGTCGGGCAAAAATTCAATTTCCTGCGCAATCAAAACGTTTTGAAAAATGAAAATTGAAACAAAAAGAAAAATAAGCCGATTCATATTTATAGGTTTAATAGTTTACTGCTATTCACAAAAATACGAAAAACAAAAAGCACTTTGACATTTTACACTTTAAGGTTATACAAGACATTCTGAAAAAGATTCGGCAAGATACTTTTGTTCGTTGGTACTGTATGTAGTTTTAAATCGCGAAATACACTGTAAAATTCGTTTATTGAGAACAAATTCTTGCAAACTCAGTAGGGTTAGATTATCTTGCTTACCACAAATTTTGACAAATCAAAAAACCAATCTAAATGACAAACGAACAGTGGGAGCTATTAATTAAAACCGTAAATGGCGAAACTCCCAAAAATCCGGTAACCGGATTTATTATCGACAGCCCCTGGATTCCGGGTTGGGCTGGCGTTTCAACATTACAATTTTATTCTTCAGAAGAAACCTGGTTTCAAACCAATAAAAAAGCAATTGAAACTTTTCCAAATATAATTTTTTTACCCGGATTCTGGTCTGAATTTGGAATGCTCACCGAACCTTCTGCTTTTGGAGCAAAAATGATTTGGAGTGAACACAATTTGCCGCATGCCGATAAAATTATCAGCGATGTTTCGCAGGCCGGATTACTCAAAAATCCAAATCCAAAAACCGACGGATTGTTGCCATTTATTATTCAGCGTTTGCTCAATTATCAGCAGCCGATGCTCGAAATGGGGCACGAAACAAAGTTTGCTATTGCACGCGGTCCGCTTAATATCGCATCGTTTTTAATGGGAACCACCGAATTGATGATGGGTTTTATGATGGATCCGGAAAACAGTCATAAACTGCTCGAAACCATTACTCAATTTTCGATCAACTGGATTCAGTATCAAAAGGAAATGTTCCCGAGTATTGAAGGAATTTTATTATTAGATGATATTGTTGGTTTTATTGGCGACGACGAATGCAAAGAATTTGCGGTTCCCTACATCAGGCGGATTTTTAGTGCCTTCGATTCGAAGCTGAACTTTTTTCACAACGATGCACAAGGATTAATTTCTACTCCTTATTTAAAGGAAATGGGTGTAAATTTATTTAATTTTAGTTTCGAACATTCGATGAAAGAAATTCGC
>JBNKOT010000489.1:0-5861 GCA_050294855.1 Draconibacterium sp.
TCATTTACTGAAATTTGAGCTCGCTAATTTTAATCGAACTCAGGTTATTAATTCCTTCAATTTTATTATACTATTCATCACAGCGGTGTTTTAAGTTTAAAGTTCATGCTCATACAATTAATAATTATTCCGAAAATAGAGTGTTGTTCCCTCTCCTACTTTACTTTCAATTTTAAACACGTCGATATTTTTTTTAATGTTTGGCAAACCCATTCCGGCGCCAAATCCCATCTCTCTTACTTTTTTGCTTGCCGTAGAAAAACCCACTTCCATTGCTTTTTCGATGTTTTCAATTCCAGGACCAATATCTTTTACGGTAACCTCAATTTGCTTTTCACCCAAAACAGCATGCAAATTTCCGCCCAGCGAATGTGCTACCACATTTACTTCGGCCTCGTAAATGGCAATTACAATTCGTTTTATACTTTTTGCTTCCACATTTAATTGTTTCAGCATATTTTTGATTTTGCTGGATGCTTTTCCTGCCAGCGAAAAATCGCCTTCTTTGATTTCAAAATTGAATTCGAGTGCCATCAATATACGGGTTTTAATCCGTTGGAATACAAAATACCACTCGTTTTGTAAATAGAAAAAGGAGTTTCGAGCAGTACCAAACCAATCTCTTTTGCCATCGCAATCATTTCCGGAGTTGCCTTTTTATTCCGCGCCAAAAGCACATAACTAATGTCTGCCACCTCGGCTGTGCGTATAATCTGCACATTGGTCAAACCGGTAATCAATAAAATATTGTCCTCGTCGAGCGTGAGTACATCGCTCATTAAATCGGAACTAAAAGCTTTATCCACAATTTTTGGACTTTGACTGTTTCGTACAATTACTTTTGCATCTACCAGTTTGATTATTTTATCTATCTCCACTCTAGTTAATTTCGGTTGATATTAATATTTCTATATTATGTACAAAGATAGTCTACCTGCAAAGCATTATCATACTTTATAAACATGTATTTAAACATTTAAAAACATTAAAAATAAGTTGACCGGCGATGATTTAATCCCTATTTTTCTGAAACAAATATTTGCACTGAAAAATCGATAAAATGATTTACGACAAACTTTCTCCACAATCAGAAGATTCGGGCATTCACGAAAAAATAATTGATGCTTTGCCCATCCCCATTTTTTACCGCGATGTGAACGGGGTTTACCAACTTTGTAACAAAGCACACGAAAAATTTACAGGAAGACCAAAAGCTGATATCATAGGAAAATCAATTCACGATATCCATTCAAAAGAAACTGCCGACATTTATTCGGGCCAGGATAAAGAATTGCTAAAAAATCCCGGAGAACAAACCTACGAAACACAAATAAAACACAACAATGGCAGTGCATACAATGCCATCATCAACAAAGCAGTAATTCGCGATAACAACGATAACATTACCGGAATCGTGGGTTCGATCAACGATATTACCGAATTAAAAAAGACCGAAAAACGTTTGGAAAAAGCACAGGAATCGATGGAAGTTTCGTCGCATATGTTGCATAAAATTTCGGCCGGAATTGTTATGATGGATCATCATTACAAAGTGGTGGATTCGAACGAAAGTTTCGCACAATTAATGGGCGAAGAAATTAAAGAATTGTACCAAACCATTCCAGGATTAACAGGCGCCGATGTAAAAGGATTAGTTCCTGATGTGATTTTTAAAATGCTCTCAAGTATTATGACTTCTGGCGAAGATGTACTCGAACGCGACCTGAAGTTTCAGAACCGGCTTTTGCACATTTCGGTAATTACACTCTACAAAAATAAAGTGGTTGGCGCTGTTATCCGCGACATGTCGGCGCCAATGCTGGTGCAAGACGAAATCATCAACCGGGCACAACGCATCAATAAACAAAACATCGAAACCGTACAAAAAATTGCTTACCTACTGGGCGAAAATGCGGCTGAAACCGAAGAATTGTTAAACTCGATAATTGAAACTTACCGCTATGGTGACGACGAATAATCCGAATTACCACGTTGAAATTGACGTTCAGCAAAAACGGCCAAAAGGAGAAATAGCTTGTGGCGATGTTTTTCAATCGAGCATTTTTAGGGAAGAAGAACGTACAATTCTGGTGCTGAGCGATGGAATCGGACACGGAATTAAAGCCAGCGTTTTGGCCACACTTACGGCAACTATGGCTTTAAAATACACTCGCATGCATACCAAACCAGAAATTGCCGCACGCATTATTATGAATGCGCTTCCAAAAAGCAGCGACGGAAAAGAACGATATGCCACATTTACCATCATCGAACTCGATGCCGACGGACAAGTTCGAATCATCAACTACGACAATCCGCCTTTACTCATTATTCGAAACGGACAAGCGATAGAGCCCAAAGAATACGAACTAAAAATCAGGGGTGAAGAAAATCTTGGTAAATTATTGCACTGTCGCGAGTTTTTGGCCCGTAAGGAAGACCGGATCATTTTTATGTCTGACGGTGTTCCGGAATCGGGACTTGGAAGTTCGCGGTTTCCGATGGGTTGGGGAATGGAAAACATTTCGACCTTTGCACTGAACCAGGTGAATCGAATGCCCAATATTTCTGCAACCAAACTATCCAGAAAAATTATCAATCAGGCCGCTTTAAACGATGGTTTTTCGGTGAAAGACGATACAAGCTGTGGAGTAATTTATTTTCGCGAACCACGGAATTTTATGCTGATAACCGGACCTCCATTTTATAAAATTAAGGACTTCGATTTTGTTGGAAGAATTCAGGATTTTGAAGGGAAAAAAATAATCTGCGGAGGAACAACCGCCGAAATAATTGCCCGCGAATTAAACCTCGAAGTTGAAATTCAGCACGGTCATAAAAAAGCAGATGCCTTACCACCAGTTGCGCGTATGCAAGGATTTGAAATGGTAACCGAAGGAATTCTGACCTTGGGGAAAGTCGAAGAAATACTGGAAAATTACGACAGCGATACCCGTTTAAAAGACAGTCCTCCCGAAGAAATTACCAAGTTGCTGCTTCAGCACGATATTATTGATATTATTGTTGGAACCAGAATTAACTGGGCACACCAGGATCCTGATCAGCCGCTGGAACTCGAATTACGAAAGTTTGTGGTGAAACGAATCGTAAAAATTCTGATTCACAAATTCTTTAAAAAAGTAAAAATTGAATTTGTATAAAAATTAAAAATACATTTCTGAAAACTGAAACTGCCAACCTCCCTCACTAACCTTGTTAACATTGTTTATTCTTTTTTTATCGAATTTAAGAGCAATTTTCACGAACTTCGTTACCATTAAAAATCGCTTATGAAACTCCTATTATCGTTATTGCTGTTTTTCGTTTGTTTCAATTTGTTTTCTCAAAACGAGTTTCGGCTTGAAGGTCGGATAATTGGGTATAATGGACATCCGGTTGCCGACGCCTACCTTATTAATTACCGGGATTTGACAAAAGACATTACCAACCATAACGGAATTTTTTCGATACAGGTGCTACCTTCCGATTCGCTGGTAATTTCGCACATTTCGTATCAGCGAAAAGTAGTTACTGTTTTTCAACTGATGATAAATCCAATTATCCAGCTTGAAATTGATTCGTTAAACATTTCTGAAATCAATATTTCACCCGATCAGCAAACCGATTACGAACGGGCGCGGGAAAATATTGAGTCGATAAAATCGATGAATATTCCGAGTTTCACAAAAATAAAACCCGAGCCGGATCCTGTTCTCGAAATGGTAACCGAAAATAATCGTATAATGCGAACCGAAGCTTCGTCGATTTCGATTTATCGTTTTTCGCCTTCAGAACAAATTGGCAAACTGTTTAAAGTATTTAAAAAGAAAGACAAAACCCAGGATTTTAAGTCCACTCGAAAACTAAAAAAGCAGGAATCAAAATGATCCCGCTTTCTTTTTAGGTAATTTAAAACTATTTCCGAGCTAATATCAACTTTTTTAGAACAGCCCTATCTCCATGTTTTAAGGTAATCAGATAAACTCCGCTCACCTGATTCGAGAGATCAATTTGTATATTTTCAGCTGCTTTGTACTTTTTTCGGAATACTTCGCCTCCGGTAATACTTCTTACAGTAACTTCAGCATCTTTTATTTCTGAAGCATTGATTTTCAGATTCACCTCCCCTTTCGAGGGGTTCGGATACATTGTCACCGCAAAATTACCCTGATCCATACGACCGATTCCTGTAGGATAACCGGCAACATACAACATAAATGTATCGGTTGCCATCGCCCCTTCAGGATCGCTTGCAGTTACCACAAACGAATAACTTCCGGTATCGGCAATCATCGGCACAGCCGTAAGAATTTCGCTGGTATAGCTAGCCCATTCTGGGATCGGAACACCTTCCAACTGAGAGAGACTTAGTTGAATCGGATCCTGATCGGCATCGTCGAAAATGATTCCCAAAACTTCGCTCAGCGGAATTGCAATTTCGTAGGACGCATTTATTGTTGTGTCGGGAATTGGGTGCACCAGTTTTGGTGGGTCGTTAACGGGTCTAACATTAAAGGCAAATTCAGTTGAAAAAATTGCACCCTTTTCATCTTCAACATCAATTTTAAAGCTTGTGGTTCCACTTTTGTTTTGAACCGGTGTTATTTCTAAAATTCCTGCAGTATTTCCTGAAATATAAATCAGACTATACGATTCTATCAATTCAGCATCATTATTCGAAACACGAACTTCAACAAGCTGTTCGACACAATCTCCGCCATCCGAAATTCCACTTAATTGAATACTTACAGGCGTATCTTCGTTGGTTTCCGTGTCGGGAATTGCATCGATTGTTGGAATCGCATTTGCTACCTCAACTCTTACATCGAACGAAATCGTGTCTGTGTCGCCCGAATTATTGCTTACTTCCCATGTTTCAACAGTTGTTCCGATCGGGAATAAACCATCAGGTCCAAGCCCTTCCAGTTGTTTAAATGCCAAACAATTTCCGCTCGCTTCTAAATCGGGATAAATTATTTTTGTTTCGCAAGTACCGGCTTTCAACAACGTATCCAGTTCTGAAACCGGTTCAAACTTAACCGGAACCTCATTATAAACATAAACCCAAACATAACAAAACGAACGATTTCCTGCCTCATCAAAAGCAATCACCTGAACTTTAACCCGGCCAACATCTGCGCAGGTAATAATTTCCGGTTTCACATTTATGGCGAGATTATCGTAGCTTGTTCTGTTGTCTGATGTTCCTTCCGATAAATTTTTGATATCATTGATTGTTAATTCATACGTAGAACTTTCGTCCAAATAAACATCGATGGAATTGCACAATACTATTGGAGAAATAACATCATCATCGGTTAAATTGAGAGTAACAATACTGTCGCATCCTGAAATCGACAACAAAGTTTCCTTATAGATTCCGGCCTCCGTAATTTGCAGATTACCAAAAACATATGGAAAATCGTCTTCGCCGATATTTACATTCAGCTGAGTGTCGTAAGTACTATTTACCATTAGAGTTAACACAACAGTGCTATCGCAACCATTTATTGCTGAAAAAATCTCGCTAAACGTTCCGGCCTGCAAAATCGTTTGCGATCCAAAAACATATGGCAATTCACTGTCACAAATGGTTTCCGTAATGTTTGTTTCGAATGTGTCGAGTACAGTTAGCGTTAAAACAACGGTACTGTCGCAACCCAGCACCGATTGGAAGGTTTCGGTAAAATCTCCGGCAGTTGTTATTGATTGCGTTCCAAATTCAAAAGGCAATTCGCTTTCACAAATGGTTTCCGAATCGGTAGTTGAATAGATTGGATTAATTGTTAAAGTCAAAGTTACCACACTGTCGCAACCCGAAACCGATTCGAAAGTTTCGGTATAATCTCCCTCAGTACTTA
>JBNKOT010000490.1:0-2576 GCA_050294855.1 Draconibacterium sp.
AAAAAGAACCTCGAAATCCACTCTGTACCTGCATCAGACAAATAACTCGCATACATAAATCCTTCGATCAGAATGCCAATTTTTTTAGTTTTTTCTCCATATTCAATAAAAGAATCTCCTTTTTTTAGTTCAACCTCCGAATTTTTCAGATCGAGATTTTCGAGCAAGTCGAGGGTGATTTGGTAACGGGAAATTATTTTATTTTGATCCATGCGGGAAAGTTCAAAAATTAAAGTTCAATGTTCAATGTGGTTTTTTCAGTATTTATTTTGAAAAATTTTCGTTGAATAGTTGTAAACGATTGTCCAATGTATCAAACTGTTCTCTTTTTACAAACGAAACACAAGCTCTGATTCCTTCTTCGTCGCTGCCGGTATTATCCAATGCAATGGCGCTAATTCCATAATACAACAAGTTTTCAACTAGTTGATTTCCTGTCATTCCGGGGTAGGATAGCGTAAAATAAAAACCGTCGGCAATCGGAACTTCCATGTCTTTTTTATACACAATTTCAAAGCCATTTCTCAGGAAAAGCTCCTTCATTATTTTTGCTTTTTCGCCGTATTCTTTGACGCCTTCAACAAAATTGAACCGCCCTTCGTTGGCAGCTTTAAACATAGCAGCCAAAGCCCACTGTGCCGAATGACTTGTCCCCGACGAAATGGAATAAAGCAAACGCAAGGTAATTATGGCACCAAAAGTTGTTCCTTTAAAACGTGCTTGTAAATCGACATAATCGCGTTCGAATAAGCGATCCGAAATCGCCATTAAACCACAGCGCTGTCCGGCATACGAAAATATTTTTGAACTTGAAATAAACAGTATGTAATTGTCGGTGTATTTGGCAACGCTTGGCTGGAAAGGAGCTACACCCGGTTTCGAGAGATCGTTTCTGAAATCCATGCCAAAATAAGCCAGATCTTCCATTACAATTACATCGTATTTACTGGCCAGTTCGCCAATAATTTGTAGTTCTTTTTCGGTAAAACAAATCCATGCAGGATTATTAGGATTCGAATAAATAATCGAATTTATATTTCCTTTCGAGAGAATGGCTTCAAGTTTCTCACGTAATTTTTCTCCTCTGAAATTAAAAACATCGAATGTTTGATGTTTTAATCCCAATACCATCATTTGTTGTTTTTGCACCGGAAATCCCGGATCGATAAACAAGGTTGTATCTTTCTTTTTGTCGATATTTCCGGCGGCCATAAATGCAGCAAAAGTCCCCTGCATCGATCCAACGGTTGGAATGCATGCTTTTGGACTTAAATCGACATCTAAAAAGTTTTTAATGAATTTAGAGGCTTCCTCCTTTAAGGGTTTAATTCCGTCGACCATCGGATAAATGGCGGCCACTCCTTTTTTTAAGGCTTCAATTTCGGCGTCGACACCAATTTGTGCCGGTGGCAATCCGGGAACACCCATTTCCATGCGAATGTATTTTGTTCCGGTATCTTCTTCTACCAGATTAACCAAAGCAACAATTTCGCGAATCGATGCTTTTCCTACATCGGGGATTCTAAGTTGTTGAATCTTCGCATCTACAATCGTTTTATTTAAAGGAGAATTATTCATGAAGAAAAAGTTCAGCGTGCGTTAATTGTCATTTCGAAAGAGCAAGGAATGAGAAATCCTTTCAACTGTTACGGATTTCACCCAACAGTCGAAATGACAGCAAAAAAGTTAGTTCTATTTAAAACCCAAAATCGGGTTGGATCTGCTTCAACCAGGCAGCAATTCTTTCGTCGGTTAATTCGGGTTCAAAATCTTCGTCGAGTGCCAATCCGATAAATTTACCATCGATAACGGCTTTCGAATCTTCAAATTCGTATCCATCGGTTGCTACTTTCCCAACCAAATTTGCACCGTTTGCCATGAGTTTTTTTCCAACTACGCCGAGGTGATCAACAAATCCGTGAGTATAAGTAATATGATCGCCTAATCCGAAAACAGCTATTGTTTTTTGCGCGAAGTCAGTTTTTTCTATTTCGGGTAAAAATTTTGCCCAGTCGTTGCTCGTGAATTCTGAATCCCATGTATCTTTTCCAACGGTTGAGGCACCAAATATTATCTTATCGTATTTTTCCAAATCTGCTACACTTGCATGTTTTACTGCAACCATTTCGATTTTGTCTGCACCAATTGCAGCTTTAATTTTATCTGCTACGCGGTTTACCGCACCACCAAGCGGGCCATAAAAAATTGCTATTTTGCTCATTTTTATAAATGTTTATAGTTAGTTATTAATAATTCCACTTTTGTATTCGCCAAGAATGGAAAGGCTCGACGCACTTTTTAAAACCTGGTGAATTGCCTTGTCGTAATTCCCCGATTCTGTCCACTCAATATCAACATGGAAAGTGTATTCGTTTGGTTTGCCAATTTTTGGTACCGATTGAATTTTTGTAAGGTTGATTTTATTTTCAGCAAATGTATTTAAAACACGAGCCAGCGCACCGTAAAAATGCCCAACTTCGAAACAAATCGACGCTTTGTTAGTGTCTTGTGTCGGAAGTCCATGTTTTGACAAAATTAAAAACCGGGTGTAATTCTTTTTATTCGTTTCAATGCCT
>JBNKOT010000491.1:0-3113 GCA_050294855.1 Draconibacterium sp.
GCAACTGTAATGCTAAGAATTAAAGGTACTGT
Source organism: Draconibacterium sp. (assembly GCA_050294855.1). Lineage (GTDB taxonomy): Bacteria > Bacteroidota > Bacteroidia > Bacteroidales > Prolixibacteraceae > Draconibacterium. Next base: position 33 of record JBNKOT010000491.1, read on the forward strand.
TGCACAACGAGAAAAAACCCTGGCAGAAAAATATCCACGTAAAATTGGTGGACTTCGTGTGAAATCAAATCATATTTCTTTTGCCAAGTTGGTGCAAAATGCCGTTGAAACAAAAGAACTTGAATTGATTAACGATACCGATAATCCAATTGCTGTTGGATTGCGTACCGTTCCTACGCACCTTACTGCAAAAGTTGAACCCGAAACAATTCCTGCACACGGACAGGGTAAATTAATTGTTACTTACGATGCAAAAGCTGCCAATACTTTTGGTTTTGCTTCGCACCGCATATATCTGTCGTTAGATGGAAGTAAAGATTACAAAAACTCTGTGGGAGTAAGTGCAACAATCGAAGAAGACTTTTCGACGCTGACTGCTGAACAAATTGCAAATGCACCGGTTGCATCTTTCGATGTGAGTTCACACGATTTTGGAACCATGAAACAAGGCGATAAAAAAAGCCATACTTTTATGTTGACCAATACTGGTAAAACCGATTTATACATTCGTCGTGTACGTTCTTCTTGCGGATGTACTGCAGTTGCACCTTCGAAAAAGGTAATTGCTGCCGGAGAATCTGCTCCAATCGATGTAACTTTCGATTCAAGAGGAAAACGTGGTCGTCAGAGTAAATCGATTACTGTTATTACTAACGATCCGAAAACACCAACTACAACATTACGTATTTCGAGTAATATTACTACCGAAAGCTAAAAACAATACAACTCAAAAATTAAAGGTGCTGCAAATAAAATACTGCAGCACCTTTTTTTATTCTGGTAATTCGATATACTTTTGTGCTAAACTCAGATTAAATGTCAGAACAAGATAAGAATCACCACATCGAGAATAATCCCGACTTTAAAGGTTTAAAAGTGAACGAAGGAATTCCTCAGCCCGATTCGGTTAACAACGATTCTGTTCAGCGTTTTCTGCAAAAAAACAGAAGATTGCTTCCTGTTCAGGATTATGTCGACGGAATTTTAAAAGGCGATATTACTTTGCTCAGTAAGGCAGTAACACTAGTTGAAAGTTCGAATGCCAAACATCAGCAACTGGCGCAGGAAATTATTACACAATGTTTGCCGCACAGTGGAAAGTCGGTGAGAATTGGAATTACGGGAGTTCCCGGTGTTGGGAAAAGTACGTTTATCGAAGTTTTAGGAAGTTATATTACAGGGAAAGGAGGAAAGCTGGCCGTGCTGGCAATCGATCCAAGTAGTGAACAAACCAAAGGAAGTATTTTGGGTGATAAAACCCGGATGGAAGATTTGTCGGGCGATAAAAATGCTTACATCCGTCCAAGTCCTTCGGCCGGTTCTTTAGGTGGTGTAGCGAGGAAAACCCGCGAAACAATTATTCTTTGTGAGGCTGCCGGATTCGATCATGTTTTTATTGAAACCGTTGGAGTGGGGCAGAGCGAAACGGCGGTGCATTCGATGACCGATTTTTTTCTTTTGCTAATGCTGGCCGGAGCCGGTGATGAATTACAGGGTATCAAACGTGGAATTATGGAAATGGCCGATGGAATTGCCATTAACAAAGCCGACGGAAGTAATACTGAAAAAGCAAAAATGGCAAGGGTTCAATATCAGAATGCCATTCATTTGTTTCCAAAAAAAGAGTCGGATTGGACACCAAATGTGGTCACGTGTTCAGCCATAAAAAAAATAGGAATTGAAGAAATTTGGGCGGAGATCGAAAAATACAAAGCTCTAACAAAATCAAACGGCTATTTTTCAAAAAAACGAAATCAGCAATCGACATACTGGATGCACGAAACCATCGAAGAACAATTAAAACGTAATTTCTACGATCATCCGGAAATAAAGAATAAATTAAAGGCACTGGAAAATAATGTACTCGAAAACAAAATGAGTTCTTTTGCTGCTGCCGGACATTTGCTGGAGATGTTTTCAAAATTGAAATAATTTTTTCAAAAAGAAAATTGATCGTGAAATGAATTACCCGAAAGCAAAGGATAGTAAAAGTGTTGAATTGATTTAACTTTGTTGAAACCTTTCATCATTAGAACTGTTATAATTAGTTAAAATCAAATATCACAAAAAAAAATACAAATGAATTACGATGTTATAGTAATTGGTAGCGGCCCCGGAGGATACGTTACCGCAATTCGGGCAGCTCAGTTGGGATTAAAAGTAGCTGTTGTTGAAAAGGAAAATTTAGGTGGAATTTGTCTGAACTGGGGTTGTATTCCTACAAAGTCCTTGTTAAAAAGTTCGCAGGCCTACGAATATGCTTTACATGCTGCAGATTATGGTGTTTCAATCAAAGGCGAAGTGAAGCCTGATTTTGCTGCAATGGTAAAACGCAGTCGTGGTGTGGCCGAAGGAATGAGTAAAGGAATTCAGTTCTTATTCAAAAAAAATAAAGTTGAATCGATTTTTGGAACCGGAAAACTCACAGCAAAAAACAAGGTTGAAGTGACCGACGATGCGGGTAAAAAAACAAAATATACGGCCATAAATATTATTCTGGCCACCGGAGCACGATCGCGCGAATTGCCAAATTTACCGCAGGACGGTAAAAAAATAATCGGCTATCGCAAAGCACTAACCTTAGAGAAACAACCGAAAAGTATGGTGGTGGTTGGTTCTGGAGCAATTGGCAGCGAGTTTGCCTACTTCTATCAATCCATCGGAACCGATGTTACTTTGGTTGAATTTCTTCCAACTGTTGTGCCCAACGAAGATGTTGATGTTGCCAAACAATTGGAACGCTCTTTCAAAAAAATGAAAATGAAAGTATTGACAAGTTCGTCGGTTGAAAAAGTCGATACTTCGGGTGCCAAATGCAAAGTAACCATCAAAACAAAAAAAGGCGAAGAGCAGGTTGAAGCCGATATTGTACTTTCGGCAGTTGGAATTACGCCGAATACCGAAGGAATTGGATTGGAAGATTTGGGCATCAAAACCGAGCAGGGACGTGTGGTTGTCGATGAGTTTTATAAAACCAATGTAGAAGGTGTTTATGCCATTGGAGACATTGTTGCAGGTCCCGCACTTGCACATGTTGCATCGGCAGAAGGAATTGTTTGTATCGAAAAAATAGCAGGTTTA
>JBNKOT010000492.1:0-6775 GCA_050294855.1 Draconibacterium sp.
TCTTTTAGGCATTAACATGATTATTTTCTCCCTTCTTGATTAGCTTTCTCTGGAAGAACCTCTCCATGATAAATCCAAACTTTAACACCGATTAAACCGGTTTTAGTTAGTGCTTCAGCCAATGCGTAGTCAATATCTGCACGCAAAGTATGAAGTGGAGTACGGCCGTCTTTATACATTTCAGAACGAGCCATTTCTGCTCCGTTTAACCTGCCTGAAACCAATACTTTGATTCCTTCGGCTCCCATTCTCATGGTTGAAGCTATGGCCATTTTAGTTGCTCTACGGTAAGCAATCTTACCTTCGATCTGACGTGCAATGTTATTTGCAACGATCTTCGCATCTAATTCTGGACGTTTGATTTCGAAAATGTTGATTTGAACTTCTTTGTTCGTAATCTTCTTTAATTCTTCTTTTAGTTTGTCAACTTCCTGACCACCTTTTCCAATGATAATACCGGGGCGTGAAGTATGAACAGTGATGGTGATCAGCTTCAAGGTACGTTCTATAACGATTCTTGAGATACTGGCTTTTGCTAAACGAGCGTTCAGATATTCTCTGATTTTCGTGTCTTCAACCAGTTTATCGCCGTAATTATCACCACCGAACCAGTTGGAGTCCCATCCTTTGATGAAGCCCAAACGATTTGCTATCGGATTTACTTTTTGTCCCATGTATTAAGAATTAAGATTTTCTTCAACAACACTTTCTTTTCTATCTACGAATAAAGTCACGTGATTCGAACGTTTTCTGATACGGTGAGCGCGGCCTTGTGGGGCTGGGCGTAACCTTTTCAAAATACGACCTGAATCTACCATGATTTTGTTTACGTAAAGTTCACTTTCCTCTAAACGAACTCCTTCGTTTTTAGCCTGCCAATTGGCAATGGCCGAAAGAAGAAGTTTCTCTACCCCGCGTGACGCTTCTTTTGAAGAGAATCTCAAAAGGTCGAGCGCTTTGTTCACTTCTTTTCCGCGAATCATATCGGCAACAAGCCTCATTTTTCTTGGAGAAGTCGGGCAGTTTCTTAAAACAGCAAAATATTGTTGTTTTTTTTCTTCTTTTCTTTTCTCAGCTGCTAGTCTTTTTCTGGCACCCATTTTCTTTTCTTTTTAAAATTAATAGTTTGCCTTACCTCTTTTTGTTACCAGCATGTCCTCTGTATGTACGAGTTGGAGCAAATTCTCCCAAACGGTGTCCTACCATATTTTCGGTAATGTAAACTGGGATAAATTTGTTTCCGTTGTGTACTGCAATAGTATGCCCTACAAAATCAGGAGAAATTACTGATGCTCTGGCCCATGTTTTTAATACCGATTTTTTGTTGGTTTCATTCATAGCCAACACTTTCTTTTCAACTTTGAAATCGATAAAAGGACCTTTTTTTAATGAACGACTCATAATATTCCTCTATTTATTTTTTCCTACGTTCTACAATATACTTATTGGAAGCTTTCTTCTTCGAACGGGTTTTGTATCCTTTCGCAAGAACACCTGTGCGCGAGCGTGGGTGTCCACCAGAAGATTTTCCTTCACCACCACCCATTGGGTGATCGACAGGATTCATCACAACACCACGTACTCGTGGTCTTCTTCCTAACCATCTTGAACGACCGGCTTTACCCGATTTTTCAAGGTTATGTTCTGTGTTTCCAACAGTACCTACTGTAGCTTTACAGGATGTCAGTACCATACGAGATTCGCCTGAAGGTAATTTCAAAATTGCGAATTTACCCTCACGAGAGGTCAGCTGCGCATATGCGCCTGCACTACGAGCCATTACTCCACCCTGTCCGGGGTGAAGTTCAATGTTGTGTACCAAAGTACCAAGAGGTATTTCTCCAAGTGGAAGTGAATTTCCAACTTCAGGTTCCGCACCTGTACCGCTTTTCACCGTTTGACCAACTTGCAACCCGTTAGGTGCAACGATGTAACGTTTTTCGCCATCCTCGTATTTGAGAAGTGCGATTCGTGCGGTACGATTGGGATCGTACTGAATTGAATCAACAACAGCTGCAACTCCGTCTTTATCGCGTTTGAAATCGATAACACGGTATTTGCGTTTGTGTCCCCCACCTATATACCTCATTGTCATTCGGCCCTGGTTGTTACGTCCACCGGTCTTCCGAATTGGTTCCAACAATGATTTTTCAGGTGTAGATGCAGTAATGGTATCAAAAGCGCCAATAATTTTGTGCCTTTGACCCGGAGTTACTGGTTTTAATTTTCTTACTGCCATTTTATATTAAATATTACTATAAAAGTCAATACTGTCTCCATCAACCAAAGTAACAATTGCTTTTTTGAAAGCTCCTGTTTTTCCGGTGATTACACCGCCTTTAGTATATCTGGATTTTGCTTTCCCACCATAAACCATGGTATTTACGCTGTCAACAGTCACATCATAAAGGCTTTCGATGGCCTTTTTAATCTGTGGTTTAGTTGCTCTGCGATCTACCACGAATCCGTAACGGTTTAACCGTTCCGTCAGGTCGGTCATTTTTTCGGTAACTAATGGTTTTACTAAAATATCCATCTTTTTATCGCCTTAAGATTTAAATGCCTCTTCAATTTTATTTACAGAACCTTCCAGAAGTACAATGGTTTTTGCATTGAGAATCTGGTAAGTACTTAATTCTGAAGCTATTACAACCGATACGTCCTGTAAATTTCTGGAGGACAAATATATGTTATTATTTTCGACTGGTAAAACGAAAAGCGACTTTTTATCTGCTAATTGCAGATTAGTTTTTAATGTCACCATTTCTTTAGTCTTTGGAGCTTCAAAATTAAAATCTTCAAGCACCATAATACTTTTTTCACTCGCTTTATAAGTCAAAGCAGACTTTCTGGCCAATTGCTTAACTTTTTTGTTAAGTTTAAAACCATAGTTGCGCGGACGTGGTCCGAAAACTGTACCTCCACCACGGAAAACCGGCGACTTAATGCTACCTGCCCGTGCTGTACCTGTACCTTTTTGTTTTTTCATTTTCCGGGTACTTCCCGCAATTTCGGCACGCTCTTTAGATTTATGAGTTCCTTGACGCTGGTTTGCCATGTATTGTTTTACATCCAAGTAAATGGCATGATCGCTAGGCTCAATTCCGAAAATTTGGTCGTTTAAAGTGACTTTTCTTCCGGTTTCTTTTCCTTCAATATTCAGTACACTTAGTTCCATTGCTTCCTAATAATTAAATATGAACCTTTGGCGCCAGGTACCGAACCTTTTACCACTAATACATTCTTTTCAGGAATAATTTTAATTACCTGAAGGTTTTCGATGGTAATGGTTTTACCCCCATCTCTACCTGCCATGCGCATGCCTTTAAAAACACGTGAAGGCCAGGATGAAGCTCCGATAGAACCCGGTGCTCTTAACCTGTTGTGCTGACCGTGAGTAGCATCATTTACTCCACGGAAATTGTGTCTTTTAACAACGCCCTGAAAACCTTTACCTTTTGAAACGCCAACCACATCAACGAAATCATTTTCATGAAATACGCTAACATCGATTTCCTGTCCCAATTCAAAAGTTTCCTGGTAGGTGTTTTTAAACTCAACTACTTTACGCTTTGGCGTTACACCGGCTTTTTTAAAATGCCCGTATTCTGCTTTTGTGGCGTTTTTTTCTTTCTTATCGCCATAAGCAAGCTGAAGCGCTTCGTAGCCGTCTGTTTCTTCGGTCTTCACTTGTGTTACTACACAAGGACCGGCTTCGATCACAGTGCATGGGATGTTTTTCCCCTCAACACTGAATACGGATGTCATTCCGATTTTTTTTCCAATAATACCAGCCATTTTGACTACTTTAAATTATCAAACTTTAATTTCTACTTCAACGCCGCTAGGAAGCTCAAGCTTCATTAATGCGTCGATTGTTTTTGCGGTTGAGCTGTAAATGTCGATCAAACGCTTGTAAGAAGACAACTGAAATTGTTCCCTCGATTTTTTATTTACGAAGGTCGAACGTAAAACAGTAAAAACTCTGCGGTGAGTTGGAAGTGGAATTGGTCCACTTACAACTGCTCCGGTTGTTTTAACCGTTTTTACGATTTTTTCAGCACTCTTGTCAACTAGGTTGTGATCGTACGATTTTAGCTTAATCCTGATCTTTTGACTCATAGTGAGAATTTGTTATAATTATTATAATAATTCAGTTTTTCCTTTAACATCTTCGAGCACCTTAATTGCCAAACCTTTTGGTACTTCCTGGTAGTGGCTGAACTCCATCGAAGAAGTTGCTCTACCCGACGATAAAGTACGCAATACAGTTACGTAACCAAATTGCTCTGAAAGCGGAACTTTTGCAGTTACTACTTTAGCACCACCTTTATCAACCATGCCGGTTACTTCACCACGTCTTCTGTTCAGGTCGCCAATAATATCGCCCATAAATTCTTCCGGAGTAACAATCTCCAGTTTCATAATTGGCTCTAATAATTTCGGGCTACCTTTCGATACAGCGTTACGGAAAGCTTGTCTGGCACAAATTTCGAACGACAACTGGTCTGAATCCACAGGGTGGAACGAACCGTCGAGTAATGTTACTTTTAAGCTGTCGACCGGGAAACCTGCCAATGGGCCATTAGAAAGTGCATTGGCAAATCCTTTTTCAACCGAAGGAATAAATTCTCTTGGAATACGTCCTCCTTTTACTTCGTCGATAAACTGTAATCCGGTCAGACCGTCGTCGGCCGGGCCTACTTTACAAATGATATCGGCAAATTTACCACGACCACCAGTTTGTTTCTTAAATACCTCGCGAAGTTCAACCTCTTGGCTAATTGCTTCTTTGTAGGCTACCTGAGGAGCTCCCTGGTTACATTCAACTTTAAATTCACGACGTAAACGATCCACAAGAATTTCGAGGTGAAGTTCACCCATTCCGCGAATTACTGTTTGTCCTGAATCTTCGTCGGTTTTAACAACAAATGTTGGATCTTCCTCTGCAAGTTTTTGCAAACCAATTCCTAATTTGTCGATATCTTTTTGAGATTTTGGCTCGATTGCGATTCCAATTACAGGTTCCGGAAAGTCCATACTTTCCAGAATGATTGGATCTTTAACGGCACACAATGTATCTCCTGTACGAATATCTTTAAAACCTACACAAGCACAAATATCTCCTGCTTCTATTGTATCGATTGCATTTTGTTTGTTCGAATGCATCTGATACAAACGAGAAATACGTTCTTTTTTTCCGGTACGTGTATTTAATACCTGAGTACCTGCATCTATTTTACCAGAGTAAACACGAATAAAGGCCAAACGACCAACAAATGGGTCGGTAGCAATTTTAAATGCCAAAGCTGCCATTGGCGCTTCAACATCTGCAACACGTGTCAGCTCTTTTCCTGTTTGTGGTTCAGTGCCTTGTACATCACCACTATCCAACGGACTTGGTAAAAATGCACAAACTGAATCGAGTAAACGCTGAACTCCTTTATTTTTAAACGCAGAACCACACATCATCGGAATAATAATTCCTTCTAATGTAGCGCGGCGAATAACTCTAAGCATCTCATCTTTGGTAATCGACTCGGGATCTTCGAAATAACGCTCTAAAAGTTCGTCATCTACTTCAGCAACCGATTCTACCAATTTACCTCTCCACTCTTCTGCTTGTTCCAATAAATCTTCAGGAATTTCTTCCAGACTGTAGCTGGTTCCCTTATTTTCATCGTCGTGCCAGCGAACCGCTTTCATTTCGATAAGATCGATAACTCCTTCGAATTTCTCTTCGGCTCCAATTGGAATTTGTACCGGTACAGGATTAGCACCTAGTTTTTCTTTTATGTCGTTATAAACATTAAAGAAGTCGGCTCCCGAACGGTCCATTTTGTTTACAAAAGCAATTCTTGGCACACCATACTTTTCAGCCTGACGCCAAACCGTTTCCGATTGCGCTTCAACGCCACCCACTGCACAAAAAAGTGCAACAGTACCGTCTAAGATTCGCAACGAACGTTCAACCTCAACAGTAAAGTCAACGTGTCCGGGAGTATCAATAATATTGATTTTGTGTTCAGTATCTTTGTATTTCCAGAACGTTGTAGTTGCTGCAGATGTAATTGTAATACCTCTCTCCTGCTCTTGCTCCATCCAATCCATTGTAGCAGCACCGTCGTGAACTTCTCCAATACGGTGTGTTAACCCGGTATAAAAAAGAATACGCTCCGATACGGTAGTTTTACCGGCATCGATATGAGCCATAATTCCAATATTCCTTGTGTATTTTAGATCTTGTTTAGCCATCTTTTTTCTTTTCTAAATCCTATTTTCCTATAAACTACTATAAACTAAACTTGCTAAACTAAAATCTGAAGTGTGCGAACGCACGGTTGGCTTCCGCCATTCTGTGAGTATCTTCTTTTTTCTTGTATGCACCACCTTCTTCGTTGAATGCAGCAACAATTTCTGCAGACAATTTATCGGCCATTGATTTACCAGAACGTTTACGGGCAAATAAAATCATGTTTTTAATACTGATCGATTGTTTCCGTTCTTGTCTTACTTCCATTGGCACCTGAAAAGTTGCACCACCAACGCGGCGACTTTTTACTTCTACTGCTGGAGTAATGTTCTCCAATGCTTTTTTCCAAACATCAAGTGGCGATAATTCGGTGTCTTTCACTCGTTTTTCTACCATATCGATTGCCTGGTAAAAAACAGTGTAAGCTGTTGATTTTTTTCCATCCACCATTAGGTCGTTTACGAACCGGGTCACCAATTGATCATTGAATTTTGGATCCGGTAAAATTAACCTCTTCTTTGG
>JBNKOT010000493.1:0-8579 GCA_050294855.1 Draconibacterium sp.
AAATTGGTTTTACTCCCATTTTCAAACAGGTGGCATGAAATTCTTTTATACCAAACATCGTACCGTGGTCGGTAAGCGCCAGCGCCGACATTCCATCCGATTTTGCTTTAGAAACCAATGCGTTAACACTGGCCGCTCCATCTAAAATAGAATATTGCGAGTGAACATGTAAATGGGTAAATGGGATCATTCTATCAACTTTTCTATAAAAACCAACTTCGCCAAAATAAGTTTTAAAGTTACTTATTTTGATCTGCTAAAACCGGGGTTGTTAATAAAATTTGATGATTTATTCGGGCAAAAAAAAGCCTGATAGTTATCAGGCTGCTAATCAATATTCTTTGAAATAAGTTGTCGTATTTCTTCAAATTCTTCGGACGTGAATTTCTTTTTCTTCGAAAAATTCAGCAAATCACTTTCGTTTTGCATGGGCACCAAATGAATGTGTGCATGCGGGACTTCAAGTCCTAAAACCAACACTCCTACTTTTTCGCAGGGGATTGCTTTTTTTAATCCTTGCGCAACTTTTTTGGCAAACAACTGCAAGCCGGCATATATTTCGTCTTCCAAATCAAAAAGATAATCAACTTCTTTTTTGGGAATAACTAAAACATGCCCCCGGGCAACCGGGAAAATATCTAAAAAAGCAAAATAGTTTTCATCCTCGGCAACTTTGTAAGCCGGGATTTCGCCATTTACTATTTTTTTGAAAATACTTGCCATTGCTTTTAAAGCGAAATATCTACAATCTCGAAAGGAATAATTCCTGAAGGAACTTTAATATCGACAACATCGCCCACTATTTTGCCAAGTAAACCTTTTGCAATTGGTGTTTCGATCGAAATTTTTCCTTCTTTTAAATTAGCTTCACTTTCGGGAACCAAAGTATAAATCATGGTTGCATTGTTCTTTTTATTCTTAATGGTTACTTTATTAAGAATCTGAACATGCGATGTATCAATTTTAGATTCATCGATAATACGAACATTCGCAATTTTGTTCTGAAGAATCGCCATTTTTGCTTCGAGCATTCCCTGAGCATCTTTTGCTGCGTCGTACTCTGCGTTCTCCGAAATATCGCCTTTTTCGATGGCCTCGCCAATTTGTTTCGAAATGGCCGGACGCTCCACCTTCATCAAGTGGTCCAGTTCTGCTCTGAGCTTTCGCAGCCCTTCTTTTGTTAAGTATGTTACTTCGGACATTATAAATCCTCCTTTTATCGGTTACCGTATATAAAAACAGAAAGAACTCCAGAAATCCGGAACTCTTTCTTTTGCAAAATTATATATTTTCTTGAATATTAAAATTATCTCGCTTAAAAAATGTTCTGAATGAACTATTTAAGCAGCATTAAGTGTATTTTCGGTTTAATATCTCGCTGTAAATTACTGCTTTCCTCAACGAGAAATCTTCATTAAGAATCGACCTCATTTTTTTTCCTTTGGTTTTTTTGATGTCTGTTTTCTTATTAACTGCAATTTTAGTATTGGATTCATTCTGATATGCAGGCTTCTTTATTTGAGATTGCACTTCCTCACCAACTTCGTTTTCTTCGTCGTAATAATCCGGTGAATCAAATTCCAAATCCTCCATTTGTTGAGGAGCTGCGGGTTCCTGCATTATCAAATCCCAGAAACTCTTTGCAGGTTCCACGTTTCCTTCTGCAGTTGGCTGAATTTGCTTCTTTTTTTTGTATTGACCTAAAACGCCAACGCCGGCAATTATTAAGGTTAATATTATTACGATTAAATCATCCATGGTGTTTTTGCTAAGAATACAATAAAAACTCTACTTTTGAAGTTTGGTATAAAAATAGTAAAAATGAGGCAATTGATTTTGAAAAGTGTGAAGATTTTTATTTTAAGCATTCTGTTGATCGGTTCAGGAGCATGCAAAAAAATACAGGATTCACAAGTTCCTAGTGTGCCATTCTTTTTTGAAATCAATTTAAACGTTTCTAACGAATTAACTGTTCCGGGCAACTCGATGTATTTTCCCAACATTGCTTTTGGCGGAGTTATTGTTTACTGCGAATTACCCGATTCGTATTATGCCTACGACGCCACCTGTACCCACGAAATAAGTCAAAGTTGTAAAGTTAAAAACGAAGGTGTGTTGGGAACTTGTTCGTGCTGTGGCTCCGAGTTTATTTTAATTGGCGGCGCATTTCCTTCAAAAGGTCCGGCTGCAGCTCCTTTACGACAATACAATGTAACAAAGGTGAACGAATACACTTTGCGTATTTACAATTAAAAAATGTGTTCCATTGCTGAAACCCATTCTTCTATTTATTATTTTGAATTTTAGTATCGATAATGCTCCGGCTTAAACGGACCTTCTTTCGAAACGCCCAGGTATTTGGCCTGATCATCAGAAAGAGTGGTTAATTTTACACCCAGTTGTTCCAAGTGCAAACGTGCAACTTCTTCGTCTAATCTTTTCGACAAGGTAAATACACCAACTTCGTAATTGTTTTCCCACAAATCGATTTGTGCCAAACTCTGGTTGGTAAACGAGTTACTCATTACAAACGAAGGATGTCCGGTTGCACAACCTAAATTCACCAGGCGTCCTTCTGCCAACAAGAAGATACTGTGTCCGTCGTTATAAGTATATTTATCAACCTGAGGTTTTATATTTGTTTTTTTGATTTCCGGCCATTTTTCTAATTGTGCAACTTGTATTTCGTTATCGAAATGCCCGATATTACAAACAATTGCCTGATCTTTCATCTTCGACAAGTGCTCCGCGGTAATCACATCTTTGTTTCCGGTGGTGGTTACATAAATATTACCTTCGGTTAAAGCATCTTCCATGGTTTTAACTTCAAACCCCTCCATGGCAGCCTGCAAGGCACAAATTGGATCGATTTCGGTAACAATTACACGAGCTCCGTAACTTCGCATCGACGCAGCACAACCTTTACCAACATCGCCATAACCAGCAACAACCACCACTTTACCGGCGATCATTACATCGGTTGCACGTTTAATGCCATCGGCCAAGGATTCGCGACAACCGTATAAATTATCGAATTTCGATTTGGTTACCGAGTCATTTACATTAATTGCCGGAACAAGTAATTCGCCTTTATCGAACATTTGGTACAAACGATGAACACCGGTTGTTGTTTCTTCCGAAACTCCTTTCCATTCGGCTACGGTACGATGCCACTTCTGATTGTCTTCAGCCAAAGTTTTTTTAATAAGCTCCAAAACCACTCCTTCTTCTTCGCTTTCGGCCTGAACATCAAGAACTGTTGGATCTTTTTCTGCTGCATATCCTTTGTGAATTAACAGGGTAGCGTCTCCTCCGTCGTCAACAATCAACTCCGGCCCTTTTCCTCCAGGGAAACTTAATGCCTGTTTTGTACACCACCAGTATTCTTCCAGCGTTTCGCCTTTCCAGGCAAAAACCGGAACTCCTGCTTGTGCAATAGCTGCTGCAGCATGATCTTGTGTCGAAAAAATATTACAACTACACCAACGTACATCGGCTCCTAGTTCAACTAAAGTTTCGATTAATACTGCCGTTTGAATGGTCATATGAAGACTTCCCATCACACGGGCACCTTTTAAAGGTTTCGACGGGCCAAATTTTGTCCGTATCGACATCAATCCCGGCATCTCGTTTTCTGCAATCTCAATTTCTTTTCTACCAAAATCTGCCAGATTTATATCGGCAATTTTATAATCTAATTTTTCGTTCACGGCTACAGTCATATCTATTTTCTAATTCTTTAATCAATAAAAAAATCGTGCAAAAATAACATTTTCTGCATTAAAATAATTGCTAATCAGCTAAAAGAGTGAATAAATAATCGATTAATTTCCAAGATCGGAAAAGAATTTAACACGCATCATCCGGATGTCTTCTTCCGAAAAGTCATCCTCTCCCAATTCGTCTAAAGCGTCCTGAACAGAGTCTGATTCAGCCTCCCTGAAGTATTCAAAAATTTCTTCCTGATGTTCTTCGTCTAATACATCGTCGATATAATAGTCTATGTTTAAACGTGTTCCGGAACTAACAATTGCTTCGAGTTCAGTAATGATATCTCTCACCTCAACTCCCTTTGAGTCAGCAATATCTTCAAACGAAATTTTCCGATCGATACTTTGTATGATAAAAACTTTAAGTTTCGATTTGTTGGCCACGGTTTTAACCACTAAATCTTCGGGTCGTTCAATCTCATTTTCTTCAACATATCTTTTTATCAGCTCAACGAATTCCTTCCCGTACCTTCTGGCTTTTCCCTGCCCAACTCCCTGGATATTCTGAAGTTCCTCAAGGGTAATCGGATATTGAATCGACATGTCGGCCAAAGAAGGATCCTGAAAAATTACAAATGGAGGCAAGTTGTGTTTTTTTGCCGTTTTTTTCCGTAAATCTTTGAGCATCGAAAACAACAGAGGATCTCCACTTGCACCTCCTGACGGAGCACCTCCGCTTCCATTTCCTGAATCGTCTTCCTCTTCGTATTCATGATTTTTCACCAACATAAAACTATGTGGATTCACCAAAAATTCATGCCCTTCCGGATTTACTTTTAGAAGTCCGTAATTTTCAATGTCTTTATTTATTAGCCCGGCAATCATCGACTGTCGGAATACCGCATTCCAAAACCGTTCGTCGTGATCTTTACCTGTGCCAAAACTTTTTAAAGTGTAATGCTTAAACGATTTTATTGCAGCAGTTTTATTTCCGATCAGAATATTTGCAACATGGTCGGCTTTGTATTTTTCGTTAACTTCGAGAATTGCCTTTAAGGCACGAACCACTTCATTTTTTGCTTCAATTTGCTCTTTCGGATTTAAACAATTATCGCAATTACCACAGTTATCCGATTGATAATGTTCTCCAAAATAATGCAACAGAATAATTCTTCGACAGATGGCAGATTCGGCATACGAAACAGTATCTAACAACAATTGTTTTCCAATTTCCTGCTCGGCAACCGGTTTCCCGTGCATAAACTTTTCGAGTTTCTGAATGTCTTTGTAACTGTAAAAAGTGATGCACTGTCCTTCGCCACCATCGCGGCCGGCACGTCCGGTTTCCTGGTAATAACCCTCCAGACTTTTTGGAATATCGTAGTGAATTACAAACCGAACATCGGGTTTATCAATTCCCATTCCGAATGCAATGGTTGCCACAATCACATCTACTTCTTCCATCAGAAATTTATCCTGATTTCCAGAGCGGGTGGCGGCATCCATTCCGGCATGATATGCCAGCGCTTTTATACCGTTGACCTGTAAAACTCCGGCAATTTCTTCTACTTTTTTACGGCTTAAACAATAAATAATTCCCGATTTGCCTTCGTTCTGTTTGATAAACTTAATAATCTGTGTTTCCGTTTTTACTTTCGGACGCACTTCGTAATACAAGTTTTCGCGGTTAAACGAGGCTTTAAATACTTTTGCATCAAGTATTCCCAGGTTTTTCTGAATGTCGTGCTGAACTTTTGCCGTTGCCGTTGCCGTTAACGCCACAACTGGTGACTTTCCAATTTCTTCGATAATTGGTTTAATTCTACGGTATTCAGGTCTGAAATCGTGCCCCCATTCAGAAATACAATGCGCCTCGTCGATGGCATAAAAAGAAATCTTTATTTTTTTAAGAAACTCGATATTTTCTTCTTTTGTTAACGACTCAGGAGCAACATACAATAGTTTTGTTTTCCCTTTTAAAACATCGTTTTTAACTTCTTGTATAGCGGTTTTCGACAAAGAAGAATTTAAAAAATGTGCAACATTATCTTCTTCCTGTGCTCCCCGAATTGCGTCCACCTGATTTTTCATCAACGCAATTAGCGGAGAAATTACAATAGCCGTTCCTTCTAAAATGAGTGCTGGTAATTGATAAATTAAAGATTTTCCTCCTCCGGTTGGCATTAATACAAACGTGTTTTCGCCATTCAGAACATTATTTATTGCTTCTTCTTGTTGTCCTTTGAATCGATCGAATCCAAAGTACTGATGTAACTTATCTTTTAATGAAATGTTTTCCATCTTCTGATTTTCTAATTCCTTATTCCTTTTCACATTTCGCACATTCTAAATTATTAAAAGTAAGTAAAATGACAATAAGTTTTAGTCTTTTTTTAGAAATATAATTTTTACGCAAAATAATTGGAGGTATTGAACGCAACAAATATGATTAAGTATTTATATTTGTGAAGTTTTTCAAAATAAAATCGATCTCAATGACCAAAGATACAAACAGAGAAGAGCAAACTACAAAAAAGAAAGGCAAGAAAAAGAACGAGGCCGAAATGTCGTTTTTAGATCATCTCGAAGAATTAAGATGGCACATTGTCCGTTCAGCTGCAGCAATCTTTATTTTTGCCATTCTTGCATTCGTAATGAAAGAATTTATTTTCGATGTGATTATTTTACGACCAAGACTATCCGAATTCTGGACCAATCGAATGTTTTCAAAACTTGGCGATTTAGTCGGATCTGAAGCAGTTAAAATAAATCAGATTCCGCTAAAAATGCAAAGTATAAATATTGCCGGGCAGTTTTCGACTCATATTATGGTGTCTATTATTGCAGGTTTTATTGCTGCTTCTCCGGTAGTTTTTTACGAATTCTGGCGTTTTATCAAACCTGCTTTGTACGATAAAGAAAAGAAACACGCAAGTGGTGCCGTATTTTTTACCTCGGTACTTTTTTTAATGGGTGTACTTTTTGGTTATTTTTTAATTGTACCGCTTTCGATTCATTTTCTGGGAACCTATCAGGTAAGCAGCGATGTGGAAAACATGATTAATTTAAAATCGTACATTAGTTCGGTTACTTCGATTTCACTGGCATCAGGAGTTGTTTTTCTATTACCAATATTTTCATATTTCTTAAGTAAAGTTGGATTGCTAACACCGCAATTTATGAAAACGTACCGAAAACATGCGTACGTGGTGATGCTTTTACTTTCGGCCGTAATTACTCCTCCCGACATTTTCAGCCAGATTTTGGTTTGTTTCCCATTGGTATTTTTGTACGAAATTGGCATTATGATTTCGCGTTCTGTAGTTAAAAAACGTGAAAAAGAAATGGATGAAGATTAATTCTAAAAGAAAATTCCGTTATTTGAACTCATGATTCTTCGTGCAGAAAATATTGTAAAAAAATACCGTAAACGTACGGTTGTAAAAGGAGTTAGTTTCGATGTTAAACAAGGCGAAATTGTTGGATTGCTTGGCCCGAACGGTGCCGGAAAAACCACTTCGTTTTATATGATTGTAGGACTCATCCAGCCTTTTTCCGGGAAAGTTTTTCTCGACAACGAAGATATTACCAAACTTCCTGTTTACAAACGGGCGAAAAAAGGAATTGGTTATTTAGCCCAGGAAGCATCTGTTTTCAGAACCTTAAGTATTGAAGATAATTTGCGGGCAGTATTAGAAATGACCAACTATTCGAAAGAATACCAAAAAGAAAAGCTTGAAACGCTGATTAATGAGTTTGGCCTCGATCACATCCGAAAAAGTAAAGGGAATCAGCTTTCGGGCGGAGAACGACGCAGAACAGAAATTGCTCGTGCACTGGCCATCGATCCAAAATTCATTTTACTCGACGAACCTTTTGCCGGAGTCGACCCGATTGCGGTTGAAGACATTCAGCAAATTGTAACAAAACTTAAAGAGAAAAACATTGGAGTGCTGATTACCGACCATAATGTACACGAAACACTTACAATTACCGACCGGTCTTACCTGCTTTTCGAAGGAAATATTTTGAAGGCCGGAACCGCCGAAGAACTCGCTGCCGACGAGGATGTTCGAAGGGTTTATCTTGGTCAGAATTTTGAATTACGTTAAGAAAAATATTTTTTTTCAAACTTTTTCGTGATTTTGATTTGCAGAATCAAAAAACATCATTTTCTTTGCAGCGCTTAATTCAAAAACAACCTTATTAAAGAAAAAGGTTCGGATTATTCAGAAAAAAATCCTTGAAAAATTTGGTGGATTACAAAAATGAAGTATTTTTGCAGTCCCTAAAAATAAGGGGAAATAGATTGGCCCGTTCGTCTAGGGGTTAGGACGCCAGGTTTTCATCCTGGTAGCAGGGGTTCGAATCCCCTACGGGCTACCAATTTAAAAAAGACAAAAGTAAAATGGCACATCACAAGTCAGCTTTAAAAAGAATTCGTCAGGACGAGAAAAAAAGAGTACACAACAGGTACTACGCAAAAACTACACGTAATGCCATTAAAGCTTTACGCGAAGCTACTGACAAAGACGAGGCAACAAAAATGTTCGCTGGCGTTGTTTCTATGATTGATAAATTAGCAAAACGCAACATCATTCATAAAAATAAAGCAGCAAACCTGAAATCTAAATTAACGGTACAAGTTAATTCGCTGTAAATAAGAAATTATTATACGATATAATTGAACCTCTCCAATTTTTTGGGGAGGTTTTTTTATGCACTGAAAAACCATTTGCCTTCAGGTAGATTTTACTCTTTGCCCTGACACAAAGAATAAACAGAAAAGTCTAGCCTGATTTTTACTACGGGGACCACATACAGAGTACTCAGAACCGTCATTCGGACTCAGCGCATTCAATGAAAAAA
>JBNKOT010000494.1:0-3472 GCA_050294855.1 Draconibacterium sp.
TCCCGAAATGGAAACCGAAATATTGGTTTGAATGGCTTTGTCCATTAAGTCAAAAACATGCTCAATTTCGCGACTGCTGCCTTTAATTAAATTTTTAAAATTGAATTTTTCTTTAACGGCATCTTTTAAAATCAGGTTTTCAGTTTGTAGCTGATCTGTTTTGTAGATGTTTTTAATTACGTTACTCAGTTTTTCCCGAGTATCCGGTGCTTTCATGATGTAGTCATAAGCACCGTTTTTCATCAGGTTAATTGCAGTTGTGATGTTTTCCTGCGCAGAAATAACAATAACGTGTGCGCTCGGTAAATCCTTCTGGATTTTGTCGAGAACATGTTGTCCTGTCATGTCGGGCAGGGTGTAGTCAAGCGTAACTACATCAGGTTTTTCATTCAGCGACTCCAGAAAGTCCGTCCCATTATGAAAAACTTTTACCTGATAATTGTCGTCCAAAAGCTGCTTCTTTAAGATGCGAGCATAAATTACGTTATCTTCAACAATGAAGACCTTGTACTGGCTGTTGTTCTTTAGGTTGGCCATATGTTTTGTATTTAGAGGCCACAAATATATATAATAAGAAATTCTAAAACAACAACTTTGTGTCAAAATTGGAAAATTTATCAATTATTTTCCCAATATTGTAAAAAGATAATAATTTATTTGCTGGTGTAAGTTAAAATTTATAGGCAGCTTTTTGCAGATCTTTTAATGATTTAAAAGGTTTTTCGGGTTTTAATATTTTTGCCAAATGAAAATGGACTTTTAATCTGATCTCTTTGCCAATTTTTGTATCCATCCGGGTCGAATGAGTGTCCGCCAGGCAGTGCGTTAAATATTTCGTAATCAAAAGGTTTGCCTTCTGCTTCTAGCGATTTTATTAAATGTTCTACCTCCAAAACATTCACATCGTCGTCGTTTGTATTGGTATGAATCAACAGCGGAGTGCCATCAAACTTTTCGGTATTCCATGCCGGAGAACGACGTCGATATTCCTGAACATTGTCGTTTGCACTTTTACCAATATGATATTCTGCCTCGTATAAGTCGCGATATCCTTGCTCGTGATATCCCATTCTGGCAATTAAATCGCTAACTGGGACACCTGCAAAAGCAACCTGATAATCTTTCGGGTGATCAAAAATATTCATCAGCGAAATCAATCCTCCGTGACTCCATCCAATAATTCCCACTCTGTTTTTATCCACAAAATCGTAGTTTTCAATCATGTAATTTCTACTGTAATACACGTCTTCGGTTTCCAAACCACCGTAGTCGATCTTTTCGTAGTGCGATTTTCCGTAACCTGTGCTTCCCCTGTATTCCGGAGCAACAATAACATAACCCTGGCTTATTAATTCGCGGATAATGTGAGCGTAATATGTGGTGAAATCGGCATGCACTCCACCGTGCGGAAATACAATGAGCGGATACTTTTTTGAAACATCGATGTTGTTCGGTATAAAAACGTAGGTCCAGAATTTTACCGGATTACCCGCTCCTTTGGCAGTTGGATTTTCTTCTTTCCATTTTGGCGGACCATAAATGTACAACTTGTCGACATGTGCAATGTCGCCAACTTTGTTGTACCATAAAACATCGTCGATGAGCTTTTCAAGCCTGTCAATTTTATGATCAAGGCTTTCGTCGTAATTGTGAAGCCTTTCAATTTCGTCAATTATTTTTTCGTTTTGTGCAATAATATTTACCGAAAAGAAAAGGACAAGAATGAACGGTAGGCAGCGTTTTTTCATTTTATAAAGATTATTATGCGAATCAAGTTTTAAATCGATTCAATTTTGTCTATTTTTATATTACATAGTTGATTTTATAAATTTATAAAAAACCATTAATAATCGATCAGCAGAAACAATTCTTGAAACAATTCAATTCTCCTTTCAAATAGAAGGTTTGATTTTCATATAAAATTATTCACGAAAATAAATATCAAAAAATGAAATATAAAGCATTTCACAAATTGTCGTACGGCTTGTACATTGTGGCAACCGAATTCGATGGTAAAAAGGCCGGTTATATCGGAAATACTGCTTTTCAGGTTACATCGACACCACCGCAGGTTGCCATTAGTTGCCATAAAAATAATACAACAATTGATTATATTTTAAAGAGTAAATCTTTTTCAATTTCAGTTTTACAAAAAGAATCGGATACTTCTTTAATTGGCGAATTTGGATTTATGTCGAGCGCCGATATTGATAAATTCAGAAATGTGGAAACAAATACTGCAAAAACGGGTGCACCGATTGTTCTCAATTCGTCGATTGCCTGGTTAGATTGCAAAGTGGTGAACTCGATTGATGTTGGATCGCACCTTTTAATAATTGGCGAGGTGCTCGACAGCGATGTAATTTCTGGGAAAGAACCGCTGACTTATGAGTATTACCGCGAGAAATACAAAATGCTGGCACCTAAAAATGCCCCAACTTATGTTGAAAAGGAAAAGATCGAGAATGAAGTTGTTCCGGAGGAAGAAGTAGAAGTTGAATCGGCTGCTAAACCACAGCAAGAAACAGATTCGGGCGAATTTGTTTGTGCAATTTGTGGTTTTCATTACAATCCTGAAGAAGGCGATCCGGCACTGGGAATTCCACCGGGAACACCCTTTGAAGATTTGCCGGAAGAATACAAATGTCCGATTTGTAATGCAGGAAAAGATTATTTTAATCCGGCATAAAAAAAAGGGGAGCAGTATTTATTATTGCTCCCCTTTTTAACTCAGCTCTTTATAAAGTTCGATGTGAGCCATCGCAAAATGGTTTGGTTTTGCTGTGTTTACACTGACATAAAAAAACATCTTTTTTTACGTCGATTTTAAAAGCCACGGGACTAAAAGAAGATCCCTTGTGTGAACCATCGCAAAATGGTTGATTTTTACTTTTTCCGCAGGCACACCAAAAATGTTCTCCTGGTTCGAGATTTACAACTGCCGGATTTTTTGCTGCTATTACTGGATTTTCCATAATTTGTTGTTCAAAAATAAGTTCATTCATTTTGAACAATAAAAATGATAAAAGGTTCTAATTAATTTGTTCCAATTTCATTTAATATTTGGCGCAGAAAAAGCGATTCCAAATTGTTTACATTGTTAATTCGGTATATTTTAGCACTATTAAAAAATTTGAACACATGAAAAATTTACTATTACTACTCGTTTTGCTTTTATCGACGATGGTTTTTGGGCAGGAAGTTCAGAAACAAACTTTTTATGTGGGAACTTTTACCGACGAAGGTGGCGAAGGAATTTATCTTTGTAATTTGAATCCGGAAAACGGAGAAATTAGTTGGAATCGCACATTTAAAGGAATTGCTAATCCGTCGTTTCTGAAAATATCGAAAGATCGTAACTATTTATATGCTGTTTCGCGGGCGACCCCGGAAATCGAAAAAAGTGGTGGATTTGTAATTGCATATAAAATTACCGAAAACGGAAGTTTGCATTTTTTAAATAAACAAATTT
>JBNKOT010000495.1:0-2631 GCA_050294855.1 Draconibacterium sp.
ATCGGGCGAATTGGTAAAAGTCTGAAAAAAGAATCGCGGAAAGGACAAAACAAAATGGGAGAAATCCTTTCTATTGTTGAAGAAGACCTTTCTGGTTTGCGTGTGATAAAAGCTTTTAATGCAGAAAAAACGGCTGAAAAAAGATTCGAACAAGAAAATAAAAGCTATT
This sequence comes from Draconibacterium sp., assembly GCA_050294855.1. Taxonomy (GTDB): domain Bacteria; phylum Bacteroidota; class Bacteroidia; order Bacteroidales; family Prolixibacteraceae; genus Draconibacterium. The sequence continues at coordinate 170 of JBNKOT010000495.1, forward strand.
TCAACATTATGAATCAGTTGATGTGGCGCAGATTTCTGGCACATCCAACCAGCGAATTTTTGGGAACCGCGGTTATTATGATTGTACTTTGGTATGGCGGACAACTTATTTTAAATGAAAAAAGTTCGCTCGACGCTGCATCGTTTATCGTGTATTTAATCTTTTTTTACAGCATTATAAATCCGGCAAAAGCTTTTTCAACCGCACTTTACAGCATCGAAAAAGGATTGGCTTCGATGGAACGAATCGACAAAATCCTTCTAACCGAATCGGAAATAGTCGACAAAGAGAATGCCATTAAAATTCAATCTTTCGAATCGAAAATCACTTACGAAAATGTATCTTTTGCTTACAATTCAACCGAAGTTTTAAAAAATATTTCGATCGATATTGAAAAAGGAAAAACCATTGCATTTGTTGGGCAATCGGGAAGCGGAAAAACTACGCTCGTCGATTTGCTTCCACGTTTCTGGGATGTAACCAAAGGAAACATAAAAATTGATGGCAACGATATACGCGATCTGAAAATGAAAAATCTGCGCGATTTAATCGGGAATGTGAATCAGGAACCGATACTTTTTAACGATACATTTTTCAACAACATTTCGTTTGGAATGGAAGATGCAAAATCCGAAGATGTGGTCAACGCAGCAAAAATTGCCAATGCACATGATTTTATTATGGCCAGCGAAAATGGTTACGACACAAAAATCGGCGATCGCGGCGACAAACTTTCGGGCGGACAAAAACAACGCATTTCTATTGCACGGGCAGTATTAAATAATCCACCCATTCTGATTTTAGACGAAGCCACTTCGGCGCTGGATACCGAATCGGAAAAATTAGTGCAGGATGCATTAAGTAAATTAATGGAGAATCGAACGTCGATGGTGATTGCGCATCGTTTATCGACCATAAAAAACGCCGATTTAATTTGTGTGCTCCACAATGGAGAAATTATTGAACAGGGCACGCACGACCAATTAATGGAAATCAGCGGTCGCTATAAGAAATTGCACAAGATGCAGATGTTTTAGAGAAGTGCTGCAGCATATAAGCTGTGGACTTTGGTTGGTGAGCCTTTGGCAGTGTACTTTCACCGTTAACTTCTGTCTTCCACCTTCGGACTTTTGGCTTAAAACTTTCAACTTCTGCCTTCTGTCTTTGAACTCTGAACTCTGAAACTTTGAACTACGCACAACGCACTAAAATATCCACCAAATGAATCGTTTTAAGCGGCAATTTATTCTTTCGGATATAACTTTCGAGGTTCATCAAACAAGATGCTTCTGTAGAAACAATGTACTCGGCGCCTGTTTTTAAAGCATTTGTTACTTTCTGTTCGGTCATTGCAGCAGAAATTGAATGAAATTTTGCGGCAAAAGTTCCACCAAAACCACAACAGGTTTCCAGCTTTTCCATTTCGATTAACTCCAGACCTTTTACTTGCTCTAAAAGTAGACGAGGTTCTTTTTTAATACCATATTCCCGCAGCCCGGCACACGAATTGTGAAAAGTAACCTTATGCCTAAATTCGGCTCCAAAATCAGTTTCATGAAGGTGATTCACCAGGAAATCGGAAAACTCAAAAACCCGTTTCACGATCGCATCCGATTTTTGCAACTGTTTCTCGTCTTCATTAAAAATCTTTGAATAATATTTTTTTATAAACCCGGTACACGATGCCGAGGGAGCCACGACAATTTCTGCCGATTCGAAATCGCTCAAAAATTTTGTAGCAACTGTTCTTGCTTCTTTCCAGTAGCCACTGTTAAAAGCCGGCTGTCCGCAACAGGTTTGCTCCGGATTGTAATTCACGCTGCAACCTGCTTTTTCCAGAACGGCAATAAAACTTTGTGCTGTTTCGGGATAGAACTGATCGATAAAGCAGGGAATAAAGGCATCAACATTCATAATCGGAAAAAATTTAAGCTGAAAAGTATAAAAGGAAAGTGGTTTAAAAAAAGAAAAAGCTGTATTTCTACAGCTTTTTCTTTTTGCACGGGAGGAGAGACTCGAACTCCCGACACCTGGTTTTGGAGACCAGTGCTCTACCAACTGAGCTACACCCGTGTTTCTTTTTGCGTGTGCAAATATAGTAATTCAAATTAAACTACCTAAACATTTTTGCTGATAGAAAAGCGATTATTTTGTGCTCCTGCAAAAAAGTTATCAACATCAATTTCCATAAAAAAATCCATTAGAATCATCTCATGGATTTCGTGGCGGAGAGAGAGGGATTCGAACCCCCGGTACCTCGCGGTACAACGGTTTTCAAGACCGCCGCATTCGACCACTCTGCCATCTCTCCGCGGCAAAAGTAGCAATTCCCAATCAACCGACAAGTTAAAACTGACTTTTTTTCAAAGAAAATATTTGATCAACGCGCGATAAAATGCCATTTAATACAGTTAACACACTGAAAACCATTCAACAATCAACAATCCTGATGTATCCTAAAG
>JBNKOT010000496.1:0-1801 GCA_050294855.1 Draconibacterium sp.
TGAACTACAGGATGCAGCAATTTACTTCCGTTATGTACCTGACTACGCGGGATTTTTCCGGTAACTCTCCCCGATTCGTCGACAAGTGGCACCCATTCTTCGTTTGCCAGCTCCTTCTGTTTCTTTTTCTGACGAAACAATTCGAATAAAAAATAAACACCAAAAAGAATATAAAATAAACCGCCGCTAATAAAGGCCCAGGCAGCTTTACTCATAAAAAAAGTAGCATAAAATACGAGAATGGTATGTGCAATAAAAATGTAAAAAAGGTATTTCATGCTTTGGCGCATTTGCACCATTTGCGCATCGTTAAACGAAGTGCCTTTTAAATAGCGCTGTCCCATTAATCCAATAATATTAACCTTCGAAAAGGCGGATACGGCCAGCACTGCAACCAAAATCAATTCAATTAGTCCGGGTTTTAATTTGAAAAAAATGTCGTTGTCGAGTACAATGGAAACTGCTCCGAGAACGACCAGTAAAAGTGTATCGAAAAGCACAAATTTCTCGAAACGTTTTTCGCTGACACCGATCCAGAGCATTTCTGCTATACCCACACCTACTGCAACAAATAATCCAACTTTTGTTCCCCATATTTCATCGGCAGCGATGAATACAAACAGCGGAATAAAACCTGGTAATAATTTTTTAAAAAGTTGAGATTTGTTCATTCCTGAATACCATTCAGATTCAAAAAAAACTACTCGCTTTCCTCGGGTGTGATATATGGATAAACTTTGTAGACTTCGACCTGCATTAATAAGGTTGTAAATCCTGGAACACCGTTACTCCCATTTTGTCCGTATGCAACTTCAGAAGGAAGTACCAGATGAGCTTTTCCGCCTTCTCGCATATAAGTTGTTGCTTCTTCTAAACCCTGCACGACCGAACTTGTTCCAACGGTATATTCAAGTGGTTCGTAGCGATGTCCGACAGTAAAACCGCTGCTTTCATCGATCAAAACACTGTCGATGGTCCAGGTGGCATAAAAAATCTGCACCCGGTCGCCCGGTCTAATTAACGAGTCGCCATGACCTTCTAATTCTTCGATATAATATAAACCCGAAGATTTTGGTAAAGAATCGTGATAGTGAGTATTGATGAATTCATCGAGTTTTTTTAACTCATTTTTTCGAAGTTCTTCAAGGTTATTACTTTTTTTACACGAAAAAAAGGCAACCACTATAAATGCTAAAGAAAGTACTGCTAAAAAGCGTTTCATATGTTATTTGTTTTATTTTTTATTCTATGTTGAAGGAATAATTCCGAGCATTTTTATCACAAAAACCAATGTTTTATATGGTGGAATATTGCCTTGTCCGGTATCTCCATACGCCAATTGCGATGGTATTATTAGTTGAACTTTTGCGTCTTTATTGATTACTTTCATTCCGTCGTTCCATCCCGCAATTAAATCCGGACTTCCCAAAACAAAACTAAAAGTTCCATTTTCTTCGTATTTATCCGATGCATCAAACATGGTGCCGTCGGTAAAAAAGCCGGCATAACCTACTTCCAGCGAATCGCCGGCTTGCGGATAATAACCTTCGCCTTCTTCCAGAATAATATAATATACACCAAGTTCTGTGGTGTCGATATCGTGTCCGGCAGCTAATAATGTACTCAAATACGTCTGCAGTCCGGCAGCTTCTTCTTGCTCAGTTGGAATTTCAGGTTCGTTTCCTATCTTCAAACACGAAGAAAAAATAGCTGCGATAAAAATTCCGATTAATATGTTATAAACTTTTTTATTCATTTTTTAATGCTAAATTATTGTTTCCAATAATTGATGCTCAAACTC
>JBNKOT010000497.1:0-1550 GCA_050294855.1 Draconibacterium sp.
TAATTTCAATAAAATCAACATCCGATTCGTAGTGCATAGTATGAATTCCAGGAACTTGTCCTTCGCGTACCGATTTGATGTTTAGTTCGTTTGCGGTGGGAGTTTTATCGTTTACCCACGAATTTATATTTGGAAGAATTGCCAATGCATCGTCGGCCAGACTAATTGCTGTTCCGCTTGGTGCATCGAGTTTTTGTGTGTGGTGAACCTCGGTCATTTCCACATTGTATTCGCCGCGAGGAGCCATCAATTCAGCCAGCTTTTTATTGAGCTCGAAAAATAAATTAACACCCACCGAAAAGTTGCTTCCATAAAAGAAAGTGCCACCTGCTTTTTTACAGGCTGCATAAACTTCTTCTTTTTGTGTTAACCAGCCAGTTGTGCCACTCACCACCGGAACTCCGGCTTCGAAACAAATCAGATAGTTTTTAACTGCCGATGCCGGAACCGTAAATTCAATGGCAACATCGCACTTTTGAAGGTTTGCAACTGTTAAATCAGCTGGATTGGTAATGTCGATTTTGAGTTCAATTTGGTGCCCGCGGGAAACTGCTATCCTCTCAATTTCTTTTCCCATTTTCCCGTATCCGATTAAAGCTATCTTCATTTCTGTTTTTTTTAAAGGCACAAAGATAAGATATTCGCTTAAAAGTAATGCCGATTCTTTTTATGCATTAATTTTTTCGATAAATGACTTTGTTTTTTAGTTAAACTATGTGTTTCGCTTACTTAATACAATAAATAATTTTTATTTTTATGCAGTTCAAATTTCAGTATGAATAAAATAAAACTGGTAGCCACCGATCTCGACGGTACATTTTTAAAAAACGACAGAAGTATTAGTCCTGAAAATCTAAAAGCGCTCGATCGTTTGGGCGAACAAAATGTGGTTCGTGTAGTTGCAACCGGGCGAAATTTCCACAAAGTAAAAGAAGTTTTAAACGAAAATATTCCCTTCGATTATGTGGTTTTTTCTTCGGGAGCCGGCGTTTTCGACTGGAAAAAAAAGGAACATATTTTTAAACAAAATATTCAGAAAGAAACCGCACAAAAATTAACTGCTCATTTTATTGAAAAGAAATACAGCTTTCATGCTTTTTTTCCGGTACCCGAAAACCACAAACACTGGTATTTTAGGGGCGAAAAAACCTGCGAAGAGTTTGAACGATATTTTGAGTTTAATAATGCATACGCCAGCGATTTTGAATTAAACGGAAAGATAAAAACAGCGCTGTGTCAGTTTCTGATTATTATACCTGAAGATAAACACGAGTTTGAAAAGTTAAAATTTGAAATTGAATCGCTTTCGCCCGAAATAAGAGTGGTACGAACTTCGTCGCCCATTACGAATGGTTACATTTGGGTTGAAATTTTTCATAAATCGGTTTCAAAAGGAATGGGCGTAAAACACATCTGCGATTTATTGAACTTAAATTATTCCGAAACACTCGGAATTGGAAACGATTATAACGATTTTGATTTGCTTGATTTTACCGGCGATTCGTTTCTAACCGAAAATGCACCGGAAGAAATTATTGGCAGGTACAAAA
>JBNKOT010000498.1:0-4116 GCA_050294855.1 Draconibacterium sp.
GCTCATTACATCGCCCGACGAAACTCTCTCTTTTTCAATATCAACATCAGGGCTATAAAATTTATTAAAAAGTACCACCGAGGATGCTTTGGTTTCAGAAATACGATGAATAAAATTAGCCAATCCCGAAAAATAGTAACTCAGTTTTATCGAAAATGGAATTGAAATTACTTCGCTAACTTTTTTAATAATATCAAAATATACCTTTTCCTTTTCTTCGCCCGCTTCATCAATATCAGCAGGCAACAAAAACAGGTTAATCTCAAGTGCATCAGCACCGGCATCCTGAATCATTTTTGCATACGAAATCCATCCCTCTGCCGACACACAATTAATGCTGGCAATTACAGGAATACTTAATGCATCCTTACTTTTTTCGATTAAACTGACATAATTCGAAAGATTGTGTTTTTTGCTGAAATACATCGCATAGCATTCCTGGTCGTTGTATGTACCATACATATTATTCAATCGCTGTTCATCTACATCATGCAGAATTTGCTCTTCGAAAAGTGATTTCAGTACAATTGCACCGGCACCGGCTTTTTCGTAAGCAATCGAATTTTCTACATTTTCTGTCAACGAAGAACTACCAACAACTATCGGGCTTTTCAGCTCCAGTCCCATGTATTTTGTCGAAATATCCATGCTATTTTTTTATTCTCCAATTAAAAATCTGTCGATACCAAGTGCAGCTCTGTGACCGTTTGCAATTCCATGAATTACATCGGGTCCCTGAATGGTGTCGCCACCCATAAACAACCAAGGTACACTGGTTTGGAAATCATCGTTTACTTTAATTCTGCCGCGAGCTCCCATTTCCAAGTTCTCTTTAATGTCTTCCGAAATATAACTCAAATCCATTCCTTGTCCGATTGATTCAACAATCATATCACCTTCAAAGAAATTTTTATTATCCATGTTGGTCTGCGGATTAAAGTTTCCGGTTTCGTCGAACAGCGATAAACACTGAACTACATGCAAACCTTTAATTTTTCCGTCAACTATTTCTACTTTTTGTGGCGCCCAACCTGGGTTTACTGTTGCCTTTTCTTCGCGTGCCTCAACAACTTCTTCGCGGTCGGCAGGCATTTTTCCCTCAGTTTCCAAACTGGTAGCAATTAGTTGAACTTTGCCATATTTCTGATTTTGCAAACGTGCCAGCGAACGAGTAATATCCATGGCAACGTTTCCACCACCGATTACCACAATTTTTTCAGCCACATGAATTTCTTCCCCTTGTGTAATTTTGCGCAATAATTCAATCGACTGGTACACATTTTCGTGGTCGGAACCTTCAATACGGGTACTTCTTCCCAAATGCAAACCAGTTCCGGCAAAAACAGCATCGAAATCTTCACCCAGTTTTTCAAGGGTAATATCTTTGCCCACATTTACATTGTAATGTATTTTTACACCCAACGATAATATGTAATTGATATCTTTGTCAATCTGGTCGTAAGGCAAACGATATTCAGGAATACCAAAACGCATCATACCTCCGGCTTGTTCCAGCTTTTCGAATATTTCTACTTCATAACCTAATTTTGCAAGGTAATGAGCAGCTGATAAACCAGCTGGTCCCGAACCAATTATTGCGATTTTTTTGCCATTTTTCTGAAGGATTTCAGTCTCCAGAATAGTTTTATATTTTTCTGAAGGATTTTGGTCGGCTATATAACGTTTCAGCCAACGGATAGAAAGTGGCTCTCCACGATGACCGATAGAACATACACTTTCGCATTTGTGTGTACAAATACGTCCGCAAATTTCGGGCAGCGGGTTGGTTTCGTATAAAATGCGCAAACCTTCTTCTAAATCATCATTACGAATAGCTTTTATGTATTCCGGAATTCCCATGTGTGCCGGACAAGTGGCAGTACAAATACCACATTCCACACAGCGATCGGCTTCTTTTTCGGCTTGCTCTTTTGAGAAACCTTGTATCATTTCGATAAATGAATTATCCCTTTCTTCAGGATGAAGTTCACCCATTTTTACTCTTTCGAGTCCATAAAATTCGTAACTGCCTTCGGGTTTTTTCCACCCCAGTTCGTTACTGTCCCAATCTTTTTTATCCACGCCTGGAATAAACCGGAAATTTTCGGGGTCGGTATCCACCCATTTATATTCGTTTGAAAGCGACAACGAGCCGGTTGTACAAACATCAACACAAAGTGCACACCAGCAACAGCGACCATAATCTACTTTTGGACGCAAACCACTGTCGCCGTCTTTTGAATCGAAACCTGCAATAGCAACCATGTCGATGGCTTCGTTTTCGCAAATCGATTCGCAGGTACCACAACCGATACAGCTGCTTACATCGTTTTTATGAAAACCGCGATATCGAGCTGCTCCGGGACGGTCGTTTATAGGGTCTTTAATGGTTACCGGTTCCTTGAAAACATTTTTCCAAGCGGTAAACGGCATTAATATATCTTTAATGGAACTCATAGAATCTTTAATTAAAAAGTTTAACGTTCAATTTCCGGCGGACAGGTTTGCAGCGAAACCATAATATTTGCTACATCGGCAATATTGGCACCAATCAGCATTCGTTCGAGCAAAGAAACAGCGTGTGTATAACTTGGTCCGCGCAGATTAATTCTCCGTGGATATTCGGTTCCATCAGACACCACATAAAAACCATATTCTCCACGTGACGATTCGGCACGAACGTAGGTTTCACCTTTAGGCAGTTTCCAATGCAGTACGTTTGGTGTCTCGGCTCTTATATCACCTTTTTCAGGCATTTTATCCAGAATCTGACGGATTAAACTCACAGTCATTTGCAGATCGTGCCAACGAACCCTTGAACGTGTGTAAATATCCGATTCGGTAGCCGTTTTCGGATCGAAATCCAGTTCACTATATTTCAGGTACGGATAATCTTTTCTCACATCGCGTTTAAATCCTGCAGCACGTGCATTTGGTCCTACAACTCCATAACTGTCAATCCACGAAGGGTCGATATACCCCACTCCAACCGTACGTTTTTTGAATACAGCATTGCTATACATTACATTATCGATGTTTACAACGAACTCGTCGATTTCTTTTAAGTTCGCCAACATTCGTTTTTTGAAACCATCGGGAAGTAAACCACGCACTCCACCCGGAATAATATACATGTGATACACACGTCCACCGGTAAGTTCTTCAAATCGGTCGAGAATAAGGTCGCGTAGATAAACTCCCCACTGCACACCAATACCCAATCCGGTAGTACCTCCCTGCCCGGGAACAACACGTAGCAACGATTGCAAACGCGCCATTTCCAGTACTAGTGTTCGTAACCACTGAGCTACTTCGGGAACTTCAATTCCTCCTAATTCTTCCACACTGGCTGCCAGATTGTATTCATTATAATCGGGTTCGGCAACACACAAACGTATACACGTTGGAAAAACCTGGATGTATTTACGGCGTTCGAAAAGTTTCTCGAAACCACGGTGTAGGTAGCCTACATGCGTTTTTGCTTCAACAATCTCGTCACCGCTAACCGTTAATTCAATCGACATATTTCCGGTAATTCCGGGGTGATTTGGTCCCTGCCAAACTTTCACCAATTTGTGCGATGTTTTATCAATCACCAAATTTCCGTCGCTACCCATTTGAGGGTAATTGCTACGGTCGTGTCCTATATTTAGCCAATGTTTACTCATTGGGATATAATTTTTGTTTCATCTCATTAAAATTGTCAATTTCAAAGGTATTCGATGTAACTCGCGTTACGAATGCCCACCTATTTATTAAGTTTCCTTCCATGCTCGTTTCATATATTCACTTGGGTCATTTGTGCCCCGCCCGGCTCGGGGGAAGTATGTTTCTTCGGAATATTTTTTTGTGTCGAAATCGCGGCGCATTGGCGGAATATTATCCCATCCTTCTAAAATAAACGATTCGTTAACTCTTGGACTACCTGGAAAATCGATGCCAAACATCTCTTTTAATTCGCGTTGATAAGTTGCCACCTGGTTCCACAAATGGTGAGCGGTAGTCATCTTTGCTTTTTCGCGAAGAATTTTAGTTCGAATAGCTACATCAATTTTTTTTGTTGGATTATTAAGAATATAGGTTAATTGAAACAGTCCGTCTTCAATCCAATCAACA
>JBNKOT010000499.1:0-14491 GCA_050294855.1 Draconibacterium sp.
AAAAGGCAAAATTCATATTGAAAAAGAAATTCGTTTCGAAACCATTTTTCCGGCATATTTACAAGGCAAAGTTGTAAATGCTTTAATCGAGGCTCATCCGTACGAAGAAGTGGCTTACGATATTTATTCGCTCGAAAATAAATTCGATAAGATTGGAATGGGAATGATCGGAGAATTAACACAGCCGGTTTCGGAACACGATTTTTTGGTACAGCTGAAAAAAACATTCAAAACAGGCGTAATAAAACACACCGCATTAAAAGGAGAAAAAGTATCGAAAGTTGCTGTTTGTGGAGGGTCGGGATCGTTTTTATTAAAGCAGGCAAAAGCTGTCGGAGCTGACTTTTTTGTGTCGGGCGATTTTAAATACCACCAGTTTTTCGATGCCGAAAACAAAATAGTAGTTGCAGATGTTGGACATTTTGAAAGTGAACAGTTCACTAAAGAACTTTTTTATGAGTTACTTACGAAAAATTTCCCTAAATTTGCAGTCCATTTATCAGAGGCGAATACCAACCCGGTTTTTTACTTCTGATTTTTTTAGTTAGAATTTAAACATTACGAGTGATGAATACAGCTTATTCAAGGCAAGACGAGAAAGACATTTCTATTGAAGAAAAATTACGCGCATTGCACGAGTTACAAAGTGTAGTTTCTGAAGTAGATAAAATCAAAACGCTACGAGGTGAATTACCTTTGGAGGTTCAGGATTTGGAAGATGAAATCACCGGATTAAAAACCAGGTTAACAAATCTTGATATTGAGATAAAAAATATGGATACTGCGATTAACAACAAAAAAATTGCGATTAAAGATTCGCAAGCGTTAATTGCCAAGTACACCGAGCAACAGAACAATGTTCGAAATAACCGCGAATTCGATTCACTTTCAAAAGAAATTGAATTCCAAAACCTCGAAATTGAACTTTCTGAAAAAAGGATCAAAGAATTTACGATCGACATGAACGAAAAGAAGGAGACTGTTACTGCTTCGAAAACTCAGTTAAAAGAACGTGAAGAGGATTTGGACAGAAAGAAAAGCGAACTAAAAGAAATTACTGAAGAGACTAAAATTGAAGAAGAAAAATTAAAGTCGAAATCAGAAAAAATCGAATCGTTTATCGAGCCTCGTTTGTTAACAGCTTTTAAACGAATCAGAAAAAATGCGCGCAACGGATTGGCCGTAGTTACCATTCAGCGTGATGCTTGCGGTGGTTGTTTTAACAAAATTCCACCACAGCGACAAATGGACATTGCAAATCGTAAAAAAATTATTGTTTGCGAATATTGTGGTCGTATTTTGGTCGACGAAAAAATCAACGTACTGGAAGATGCAGCGGAATAAGCTCAAAATATTGATATAGAAAAAGCCGGATCAAAATAATTTGATCCGGCTTTTTTATTGGAGTAATGCGAATTCCGACCGGCATTAAATTTTCATCGCTTAGCCATAAAAACCGGTCGCGTTCTACGATCGCTCGCCCTGGCTATATTTATATCGCGTCAACAGCGATATAAATCAAAATTGCTTATAAGGATTCGCGCTGAAAGTGCGTCATATTTTAGCGCATAAAAAAGAACCGTTCCTTCGTAAATTAAACAAAAAACGGTTCTTTATTTTGAACTTGAACATTGTATTTTAGACTTCTACCAGCTTCCACCGGCACCACCGCCGCCAAAACCGCCGCCGCCAAAACCGCCAAAACCTCCGCCTCCCGACGAAAAATTGTTAAACGATCCTCCGTGTGATCGACCTCCACCCGACATCATTCCCATTGCCAACCAAAAGGGCAAACTGCTGCCCGGCGAGTAAAACCTGCGTCGACGGGTTCTACCAAAAACGCCAAATATTAGTACAAAAAAGATAACAAATATTGGAACAATCGATCCGCCTCCGGCGCTCACACTTTGTTTGTACTGATCGGCAGTATATTCATTGCGCGACAAATCCATAATCACTTTTATTCCGCTCACCAATCCACCAAAATAATCGTTCTGTTTAAAACGTGGAATCATTTCGTGATCGATAACTGCTCCGTTTAAAACCGCATCAGGTAAAACGCCTTCCAAACCGTAACCGGTTGCAATATAAACCTGCCCTCTGCTATCTGCCGTTTTAGGTTTGACAAGAATAATCAATCCATTGTCTTTTCCCTTTTGTCCGACACCCCATTTTTCACTTAAACGAACCGCATAATCAGCTTTGTCATAACCATCGAGATTGCCAACGGTAACCACTACAATTTGTGTCGAAGTTTCGCGGGCAAATTGCACCAAGGCACCTTCGAGTTCGTTCGCCTGATTTGCTCCTAGTATTTTTGCAAAATCGTTGACCAAACGCGGTGGATTTGGAGGATCTGGAATTTCGGCCTGCGCCAAAACTGCAAAACCCAAAACTGCCAGTAATATTATTATGTATTTCTTCATACTCGTTTATTTTGTGCCAAACGAAATTTCGTCCGATAATTCATTCACATCATCATCCTGATACGGAAAATGTTCTTTTAGTTTTTGACCAGCTTTAATAATCCCGGCAGCCAATCCTTCAGCATATTTTTTGTCCTTTAGCTTTTCGACCACCAGCTTTTTTGTGCTTTCCCAGAAATCGGATTCCACTTTCTGATTGATTCCTGCATCGCCCAAAATGGCAAATTTACGATCTTCCACCGCCAGATAAAACAATACTCCGTTCCGTAGCTCTGTCTTGTGCATTTTCAGTTTTTCGAAAATATAAGCTGCCCGGTCCAGCACATCGCCTTCGCACCTTTTTTCGATGTGCACCCGTATTTCGCCCGAAGTATTTGTTTCGGCCACACGAATTGCATTGCCGATTTCCAGTTTGTTTTCTTCTGAAAAATAGTTTTGAATATCCATTTTTTAAAAAATTTAAAATTGTACTTCAGGTGCTTTTTCTGCTCCTTGTTGTGCCTCAAAATAATTTTTCTTTTCGAAACCAAACCATCCGGCATAAATTACCCGTGGAAACTTTCGGATATATGCGTTATACTTTTGAGTTGTTTCATTAAATCTTCTGCGTTCAACTGCAATTCTGTTTTCGGTTCCTTCGAGTTGCGACTGCAAATCCAGGAAATTCTGGTTTGCTTTCAAATCAGGATAACGCTCAACTACCACCATTAATTTGCTCAACGCCGACGACAATCCTTCCTGCGCCTGACTAAATTGCTGAATCGCCTCGGGAGATAATTTTGATGGATCGATATTTACCGATGTTGCTTTTGATCGCGCTTCAATCACTCCAGTTAAAGTTTCCTGTTCGTGCGCTGCATAACCTTTTACTGTATTTACCAAATTTGGGATTAAATCGGCCCTTCGTTGATACACGTTTTCTACCTGCGCCCACGACGAAGTAACCTGCTCGTCCATTTCAACCATTTTGTTGTACCCACAACTTGTAAATAAAAAGCCACCCACAACGGCGATTAAAACAATAAATATTCTTCTCATAATTTTCCTATTTTTTTTGAATGGTTACAAATATTTGCAAAATGTGTCAAATATCAGCACAAAATTCGGGGAAAGGCAATAATTTGCCGCTGTATTTCATCTATTAAGAGATAAAGCAAAAAATGAAGCATTCTATTAAAAATTTCAAAGACGCAATATTGCAGGGAATTCCGGATTATTTACCCGCAGTGAAATCCTATAACGAAGCTGTAAATCATGCACCAAAACGAAAAGACATTCTTTCGGTTCAAGAAAAAAAGCTGGCAATAAAAAATGCTTTGCGTTATTTTCCTGAAAATCTGCATGCCGAACTTGCTCCTGAATTTTTAGAGGAATTAAATCGTTTTGGACGAATTTATATGTACCGTTTTCGTCCCGACTATAAAATGTATGCCCGCCCCATAAACGAATATCCGGCCAAATCAAAACAGGCTGCTTCCATTATGTTGATGATCCAGAATAATCTCGATCCGGAGGTGGCACAACATCCGCACGAGTTGATTACTTATGGAGGAAATGGAGCTGTTTTTCAGAATTGGGCGCAGTACCTTTTAACAATGAAATACCTGGCTGAAATGACCGAAGAACAAACTTTGGTGATGTATTCAGGCCACCCTATGGGATTGTTCCCTTCGCACAAAAATGCACCGCGGGTTGTGGTTACAAACGGGATGGTTATTCCCAACTATTCCGGTCGCGATGATTACGAAAAAATGAACGCGCTTGGCGTTTCACAATACGGACAAATGACTGCCGGGTCTTACATGTACATCGGGCCGCAGGGAATTGTACACGGAACAACCATTACGGTTATGAATGCCGCACGATTACATTCTCCGGGAGAATTTGCCGGAAACGTTTTTATTACAAGCGGACTCGGCGGAATGTCGGGGGCACAACCCAAAGCAACGGTTATTGCCGGAATGATTTGTGTTGTTGCCAAAATCAATCCAAAAGTGGTTGAAATAAGATACTCACAAGGTTGGGTCGACGAAGTTTTTACGGACCTCGAACTGCTCGTAAAACGAATCAATAGCGCCAGGAAAAACAAAGAAGCTGTTTCGCTGGCTTACCAGGGAAATGTTATCGATTTATGGGAAAAATTAGCCATGACAGACATCCATATTGAATTGGGTTCGGATCAAACTTCCCTGCACAATCCGTTTGCCGGTGGTTACTATCCGGCCGGATTAACGCTGGAAGAATCGAATAAAATGATGGCAGAACAACCCGAACTTTTTAAAGAAAAAGTTCACGAATCGTTACGCCGCCATGTTGTGGCGGTTAATAAAATGACGACAAAAGGAATGTATTTTTGGGACTATGGAAATGCATTTTTACTCGAAGCAAGACGTGCCGGTACAGAAATTTTGAATACCGAAGGCGATTTTATTTATCCTTCTTATGTGCAGGATATTATGGGACCATTGTTTTTCGATTACGGTTTTGGTCCGTTTCGATGGGTTTGTACATCGGGCGATCCAAAAGATTTAGAAAAAACCGACCGGATTGCTGCGAAAGTTTTAAGCGAGTTGGCAAAATCGTCACCCCAAGAAATTAAGAAACAAATGCAGGATAATATTCACTGGATAAACGAAGCCGGAAAAAACAAACTGGTGGTGGGTTCGCAAGCCAGAATTTTATATGCCGACTGCACAGGTCGAACAAAAATTGCCACTGCTTTTAACGATGCAATTCGATCGGGAGAAATTTCTGCGCCCATTGTTTTAGGACGCGATCACCACGATGTTTCGGGAACAGACTCGCCATATCGCGAAACGTCGAACATATACGATGGCTCATCGTTTACAGCCGATATGGCGGTTCAGAATTTTGTTGGCGATGGATTTCGCGGTGCCACCTGGATTTCGTTACACAACGGCGGCGGTGTTGGATGGGGAGAAGTGATTAACGGTGGTTTTGGAATGACGATCGATGGATCTGAAGAAGCCGAAAGCCGAATAAAAATGATGTTACACTGGGATGTGAATAATGGAATTTCGCGAAGAAGCTGGGCGCAAAATAAACCGGCAAAATTGGCTATTCAACAGGCGATGAAAGAAAATCCGGATTTGAAAGTGACAGTGCCAAACCATGCAGCTGATGAATTACTGGAGAAACTATTTTAATAACCTGAGTTGTTGAATCGGTTTCTGTTTCTGAATAAAGCAGATTCCGAGACAAATTCGTAAGGAATGTCGAATTTGATTATTCCTCGAACATCATCGAATACGGACGCTCGATTTCTTGTTGCAACTCGCCAATTCCGATGTTTCGACTTTTACGAATGTATTCTCTTCCATCGATAAAAACCAATATGGTAGGCGCTGCAAAAATCTGATTCTGTGCGGCCACTTCTGGTAAAAAATCGGACTTAATGTAAGCCAGTTTAATTTTTGGAAATTCGTTTTGAATGAGTTCAGCAACTTTGGGTTTTAGCACTTTACAAACATTACATGCCTGAGTTGAAAAATATGCCAGCAAAGCCGGCTCCTCTTCCTTCATTTTTAAAAACTCATCAAACGATTCGATTTCAGTAAACATTTCGGCAGCGTTTTTTATTAATATTGATTGGTGCTTAACATCACTAAAGTACAAGCTTCAATGGCTTCAATTCCATTATTTTCGAGCATTGTATATAATTCCTGATTCTCGGTTCCGGGATTAAAAATTACACGCTCCGGTTTGAGTTTCAGCAATGCTTTATAATACCCGGGTTGATGTTTTGCCCCAACATACAAAGTTACGGTATTAATGTTTTCGTTTTCGGGGAAAGTAGTTTGAATTTGAACGTCGGCCACCCGACCTTCTCTTTTTGCCAAAGCAAGAACACTGTGTTTGTGTTTCCGAAGCGCATCAATCGCCAGATACGAATATCGATCGGGATTTGTACTTGCCCCGATCACCAAAGTTTTTTTATCGAACATTTCAGATTTTTTTCAAAAGACAAACAGCACTGGTAGAAATTCCTTCTTCGCGGCCTTCATAGCCAAGTTTTTCGGTGGTTGTAGCTTTTACCGATACACATTCAACAGCAACATCTAAAACTGCTGCCATTGTTTTTTCCATTACAGGAATAAAGGGTTTTAATTTGGGCTGCTGTGCACTTATTGTTGTATCGATGTTTACAATTTCGTAGCCTTTTTGTTTGACCAGTTCGTACGATTTTGCCAGTAAAATTTTACTGTCGATATTTTTAAATTCGGCTGAAGTATCGGGAAAATGCGTTCCGATGTCGCGCAATTTAAGTGCGCCCAATAAAGCATCGCAAATGGCATGAATTACAACGTCGCCATCGGAATGTGCAACAGTTCCTTTATGGTGTGGAATTAAAATACCGCCTAACCACAAGGTTTCTCCTTCGGCCAGACGGTGCACATCAAATCCATGTCCTATTCTAAAATCCATTAACGCTGATTTCCAAATGCGTCAATATCAAACGAGAGGGTAAACCTCAACGTATTTTCAAGTGGATGGTTTCGTTGAGTTGGTAAAAGGTACGAAAAGTCGAGTGCAAAAACGTTCATTTTTAAACCTGCACCTGCAGTAAAATATTTACGATTTCCTTTATTTTCGTGTTCGTAAAAATAACCTGCACGAATTGCAAATTGTTTGTTGTACCAATACTCAACACCAAGTCCAAGCATAATTTCCTGAATCTCTTCTTTAAATCCGCCGGGAGCATCAGAAAACGATTTAATCATTCCTTCAATTGGTCCCATGCTCGAATTAATCCCCCCCGGTAGAATAATATCACCTTCCTGGTATTCTGTTGAATCTTTTGGAGGAGTTGGCACCAATAATTTACTGGCTTCCAACGAAAAAGAGAAGGAATTATATTCATCTAATTCTGTGGTGTACGAGGCACCAAGTCGTAAAGTGGTTGGAATAAAATCTTTTACTTCGCCATCGGTATACGATATTTTAGAACCAATATTCTGAATATTCACACCGGCAGAAAAGATATTGTCTTTCCGGTTGGCTCTGAATTCGTTTTGATAATAAAAAGCAACATCGGTTGCATAAGAATTACCCGGACTTGTTTCCACACCATTAACCAATTGACCACCGGTTAAATCGGAACGGATATAACGAATCGACACCGCACCTGCGAAAACATCGGATAACATTCTTGAATATCCTATATCAATTGCAAATTCGTTTGGACTTTGCTGCCCCATGTATTCGCCAAAATCGCTGGTAAAAACAATGTCTCCCAACGAAAAGTAACGTAAGGAAGCACTTACTGCAGAAACATCATCGATTTTTTTATAGCCCGACAAATACGCTAAGTTTATGTCGTCTACAAGTGCCCGTAGCCATGGAGAGTACGATAATCCGACTCCCATATCGCTTTCCATAAAAACATATTTTGCAGGGTTCCAGTGTTGCGAACTTACATCGGGAGTTGTACCAACTCCGGCATCACCCATACCACCTGCTCTGGAATCGGGAGTAATTGATAAAAAAGGTACAGCAGTGGTAATGGTATTTGCACCTGAAGTAGTAGCTTGAGCGAACACGTTTTCCGAGACAAAAACAACTAATGTCAGGAGGACTAAAGATCGAAATAATTTTATCATAATTTTACTAAAATTGAGAGCTGCAAAGATATAATAAATGTTTTTGCGGCAATGTCTAAACTAAAAAAGAGAACGATACTTTGTTCAAAAAATTATATTGATTTAAAAATTTTATCGGGCAACAACCATCTTCCCCGATTTTGAAGTGATCAAACCGTCGTTATTTTGTGCTGTTATCCGGTAAATATAAATTCCATTTTTGAGTTGTGTCCCCGATTCATTAATGTCCCATCTTACCGGATTTGATACGGTGCCATTCGAACCCACTTCGTCAGAAATCATATCTACTCTTCTGCCCGAGAGATCAAAAATTTCGATGATCGTTTTTAGTGTTGCGTCGGAATGATTGTGCTCAAAAGTAAAAAAAGTAGAATTGGTAAACGGATTCGGATAGTTAGAAACCGATCCAATATTAAAGTCGCCCGAAACATAAAATTCGATTTCAACTTCGGTAGAGTTATTGGCAACATCCCAGGCTTTTAATTTTAAAGTATGTATGCCCGGCGTCAGATTCTGAAAAGGAAAAGTAATTCTTCCGCTTCTAAAATCGTCTAAATTCGATTGATAAAAATTATTCAGCACAATTACATTCGAATAGTCGTCATCGAGCACGGCTGTAATATCATGACCAATTCCGTTTCCTACTGTGTTAATTCCATTTTCGTCGGATAAAAAGGCAAGTAAAGTTGGCGATTTACTTGTTTGTCCGCCGGATACAAAATCGCGCGAATCTATAAACAATTCAATTTCGGGGCCACTATTATCGGTAACAATTTCGTCGGAATTACTTCCGATAACAAAATTCGAAAAAGCTCCGTTCGCATCGAGATCGTTACTTTTTGCGTAATACAAAATCTTGCCATTCCCCAGGTTATACGAAATATCTTTGGGCACCACAAAACTAAAAGTGAACTCACCATTTCTTACGCTTGCCAGTCCTTTATGAATGATATTTTCCTGAACTTTAAACTGAATGGAATTGTAGCCTCCATTTCCAAGTGTTTCCATCATCACTGCTTTATCAAAAACAGTTGGAACAATCTCGCCGTTAAAATCTGTCAACCGATTTCCAGAAAAATCGGCAACATATCCCGAGATTGTAATTTCCTGCAAGGCTCCAATGGTGTCGGGAGCGCTGGTTGCCTCTTTTTGATTTATCGTTTTGGTTACCACATTATATTGTGGATAAGAAAGTTTTAATGCCGGATCGGCCAGTAAACTGAAATTTCTTTTATTGGTAGTATTAATGGTATTAATTTTTGCCAAACGCATAATATCGCCCATGCGGTAATGATTTCCCTGTGCATCTTTATTAAAAACATATTTGTAAAAATTGCGGCTCAATAAAAAATTAGACGATGCAAAAACCACACGAGTCGTCGAAAACAATCCAATTCCACCGCCATTCGGATTAAACAAAATATACTCTCCGGCCGATTTAATATCTGCATCGAACCGGCTAAACTCGCATGTTGCAGTTACAAATATTGGAAGATTATTTTCATTCGACCAGGAATTTATATCACTGATATCGAGCACTTTTTCGTCGGCTAAAAAACGTTCGTTGGCGTGCCCCACATAATTTAAAACCAAAGCTCCGTCTTTTACTCTTTTATTGATAGCCAGGGTTACGTCGGGATAACGTTCGCCTGCCGGTGTTGCATCCTGCACAAAGGCATCCAGATAAATTTTATCGGTAATAAATTCGGGATGATCTTCGTTTACCGAATTCGCCAATTTTTCAGAATCGTTCATGTGCATGTACTGACTTTCATCCTGATCGTCGCCAATAAAACAAACCACATTTCTCCAATCGCCCAATGCTGCCGAAGAATAATAATTCAATATTTTATCCACTACAATATCAGCCTCGAAAGTTGTAGTTGCCGGAATTCTACCGATTCCCAGATCAACCGCTCCGTTATATACACTTTCTCCATTATCGAGCAAAACAAAATAATCGTCGGTAACAAACGAGCCAACCGGCGTTAACGAATTTTCGGATTGAAAAGTGGGAATAAAATTTTTGGTGCCGGGATTTAAACTTCTGTTATCGTAACTTCCGTCGCCAAACAACAATACATATTTTAATCCGTTGTCGCGATCGTAAAACATTTTAATAAAATTACGAATACCGGTTGCATCTTTTGCACCCGAACTAAACTCGTTGAAAACCTGATTTGAAGTAACCACTTCAACATCCATATTATCGTAACTTCGATGGAAATTAGCCAAGTTATTTGCGGCTTGCAAATAATTAGGATGTGTAATAATTACAAACTCAGGTGTTTCCATTCCGTGTAAGTTTTGATTTTCTATTTCGCCAACAAATTCGGGTTCAGCGAAAGCACCGTCGGAATTGAAAACAACATATTCGCGCAAAGTATTACCAACTGTTTTAGCCGATGCTACATCGCCCTCCAAACGCAAATTTACTTCTTTTAGGTTATTCGAATCGGTAACATCAAAAACCTTGGTGGCCGACGAACTTCCGGTAATTTTAAACTCAACAATATTACCGGCTCCAACCGATTTTGTATCTCTGAAAAATGTTGGCTGGGTATTCGCTTTTAGTGCTCTTCGATAGTTGACTTCGATAAAATCGAACCAGGCAGTTGCATTGTCGTCAACAGTTCCGCTACTGTTTTCGGCCAAATACTCTGCGGTAACCCGAAGTTCGTTCATTTCAATTTCAGTCGAAAAAAGTTCGATCTGATCGCTGGCATATTTCGAAGTCTGGCTCCCGGTATTCACACTGTTAAAATTCAAACTTCCCACATCGGTCAGATTCATTAAAATTTTCATTTCTGATGTTTGCCCCGAGCGCGCAATAGCACTAACGCGTACCGATACTTCATCGGATTGAGCAAGGTCTGTCAAATCGAAATTTATATTTTTTGTGACACCATGTTTAAATTTTTCGCCATACCATTCTTTTCCAGAACCATGCGGAAGTACATTCTCCAATTCGTTTTCATACAACTGAAAAGCGTTAAAAGAAACAACTTCGTGGGTGGTGGGTTCTGTAATTTCGGGTAGTTGACCGACAACTTTTGTGTTACCAATTTCTTCGCTTAAAAAATAAGATCCGCTGGTAGTATAATTATTTCTTTCGCGTTCGAAAAATTTTCCCAAACCATCCAATTTCCATTCAATGGTTCCGGTGGCATAAAAAAACAAACAATCGACTCCCTCACTTTTTCCGTACCAAACGGCATTTTGATTTAAATCGTCATATAGTATTTCACCCGGATCTTCTGAAAGAATCGTTCCGCCACTTCCAAATACATTTACTTTCGATGGATTGTTAAACCCCCACTCTGTTAATTTTGAATAAGGAATTTTATAAATCCCCTGTTGCGGCGTACTTATTTTTATCCATTTCCCCGATTTCAGCACCGATTCCGATTTCCACGCGAATTGTTCCTGCTTTGCACTTTTAAGTGATACAGGAATTTTTCTGATTTCGAAACTTTGCAACAATAACAATTTATTATGATTTCGCTTTAAAGGAATAATTTGAAGCTGAATTTTGAAGTTATCACCCGATCGCAGTTTATAACTCTTTACCTGAATATTGTCTGAAATATCTGACGACCAGACAAAATCTTCTGGTATTTCTACTTCCTTGTACACTTCATTCTCTACAACAAAGTAAAACTCCTGCGTATCGTTTTTCAAAGGAAAAGTCTGGAAATAAACCGGGACAGGCAATTCCGACTCAGTGAATTCGGCATCTTTAAAGCTCATGAAAAAACCTCCATTTAGCTCATTATATGATACATCCACCTCGCTCCACGAAAGAACAACAATTTCTTTCTGAACATCGCTCACCGTAAAACCGACACCAATTACAGATAATAGAAATAAAAATCTTCTCATTAACTTCTTTAAATAACTTCCTTACACTAACGCCCTTAAAAGAGATATATTGCAGCCTACAATCTAATAAATACCACAAATCTCCTACTCACAAAAACGCCAAAGATATTAACATAGTTTTAAAACTTGAAAAAATATTAAAAAGTCAAAACAATAAGAATTGAACAAATTAGTTATATTTGTGACGATCAGAAAAGAAATAACAAATTATGAAACTGATGAAGTTAAAGACTTTGTTTATTGTACTATTAGCTGTGCTCGTATCGAGTTGCAGCTTATTTAGTGGGAAAGGCAAAAAAGGCGAAACCTCCCGGACAACCGGATGGGAATATAACGCTGAAGAAACCGGAGATATCCCTAACATTTCCGGATATGAGCAAGAGACAGGCCCCGGCTTGAAATTTGTTCAAGGTGGTACTTTTGTAATGGGACGCGTAGAACAAGATGTAATGTATCATTGGGATAACTACCCAAGAAGAGTTACAGTTGCTTCCTTTTATATGGACGAAACCGAAGTTGCAAATCAAGACTATAGAGAATATACACATTGGATTGGCCGTGTTTATCCGGGCGACAGAGCAAAAATGGTTTCTGCTTTGCCCGATACAGCGCAGTGGAGAAAAGAGTTAGCTTACAACGAACCATACGTGAGTAACTATTTCAGACATCCGGCTTATTCCGATTATCCGGTGGTTGGAGTGTCGTGGGAACAGGCAGCAGCATACTGCAAATGGCGTACCGACAGGGTTAACGAACAGATATTGGTTGATCGCGGTATTCTTACGCACGATAATACACAAACTGGTCAAAATGTTTTCACTACTGAAACATACCTCCTCGGACTCTATCAGGGAACTGATGGAAAAAATCCAATGGAAAATGCAGATGGTAGCACACGCAGAGTAAAATATGAAGACGGAATTACTCTGACCGATTATCGTCTTCCTACTGAGGCAGAATGGGAATATGCAGCTTACGGTTTAATAGGAAATACTGAAGGTGAACTGTTAACCGATAGAAAACTGTATCCATGGAATGGAGCTTATTTACGCGAAGATACAAAAAGAGAAAAAGGACAAATGAAAGCGAACTTTGTTCGTGGACGTGGTGACATGATGGGTATGGCAGGATCGTTAAATGATAATGCCGATATTGCAGCCCCGGTATTTTCGTATCAACCTAACGATTATGGTTTATACAACATGTCTGGAAACGTAAACGAATGGGTATCCGACGTTTACCGTCCTATGTCTTTTAACGACAACGACGAATTTAATCCTTATCGTGGTAATGTAATTACACAAGGTCGTCGCGACGCGAACGGGAATTTTGTTTTAGACGCCTACGGACAAATTGTACAAGATACAATTGCCGATCAGAGAAACTTTCTTGATGGCGATCCAAATTCTCAAATTGTGGAATCGGGAAACTGGAACGATGCACAAAACAATGAAACCAATGGAATGTACATTCAGGATAATCGACCGGGTGCTTTCTCTTCGCTTATCACAGACGAAGTGAGAGTGTACAAAGGTGGCTCTTGGAAAGACCGAGCATACTGGTTAGTACCCGGAACCAGAAGATATCTCGAACAAACAAAATCATCTAACGATCTTGGATTCCGATGCGCAATGGGCAGGGTTGGAAGTCCGGGAGGATTCTAAAAAATATTTAATACAATTTTAAAAGCCTCATTTTTTAATGAGGTTTTTTTATTTTTGGTCAATGGCATCGATTAAAGATCTATATCAACTTTTCCAACGTTTTCCGACCATTTCTACCGACAGCAGAAAAATTCAGAAAAACTCACTTTTTTTTGCGCTTAAAGGAGAAAATTTTAATGGGAACAAATTTGCTGCCGAGTCGTTAACAAAAGGAGCGGCTTTTGCAATTGTCGATGAAAAAGAATTTGTAACATCAGAAAAAACTATTCTTGTCGACGATGTTTTAGCTGCATTAAGCGATCTCGCCAACTATCATCGAAAAAAACTGGGAATTCCAATTTTGGCAATTACCGGCACCAACGGAAAAACCACAACAAAAGAATTACTTGCTTCGGTATTGACACAAAAATTCAAAGTTACTTTTACCCAGGGGAATTTAAACAACCACATCGGCGTTCCGCTCACCCTTTTAAAAATGAATGCCGAAACTGAATTTGGGGTGGTTGAAATGGGTGCAAATCATCCGGGAGAAATTGCCCACCTTTGTAAAATCGCTGAACCCGATTTTGGAATAATAACAAATATCGGGAAAGCACATTTAGAAGGTTTTGGATCGTTTGAAGGTGTTATTCGCACCAAATCAGAATTGTTTCATTTCCTGAAAAACAACAACGGAACTATCTTTTACAACAGCGATAATCCGATACTTTTCGAAATAAAAAAGGGTTACCAAAAAACGGTTTCTTTTGGCACTTCTGATGCCGATTTTACCGGAAGTCTTGTACAATCACCTCCTTTCGTTCACATCAAAGCAAATTTTAAAAAAGGTGTATTGTATTTAAATACCAATTTAATTGGCAATTACAACGCTGAAAATATTTTGGCCGCAGCGTGCATT
>JBNKOT010000500.1:0-2254 GCA_050294855.1 Draconibacterium sp.
TGTTGGAATTATTCGTGGCTGGACGATGTTTTTAGCCCTTTTGGGCAGAAAATTTTTCTCCTTTGTTTTGTATGGTTTATTTATTTTTATTCTCGGAATCGGGGTATTTATTGGCGTAGTATTACTAGCCTTAATGACCTGTTGTATTGGTCTTTTATTAATTTCAATTCCCTACATCGGAGCAGTTTTATTATTGCCGGTCAGTTACACGTTCAGAGCTTTTAGCATCGAATTTCTGGCACAGTTTGGCGAGAAATACAATGTTTTCCCAAGGCAAGAAACAAGTGTAAATGAATAATTTCTTGATCGTTTGGTGAAAAGATTTTTTAAAACTTCTCGACTAAAGACCATTTTTTTTGAAATCAACTTTTAGTCAAATCTTACAAATAATATTTTAAATTTTTAAAGATTAATATATCTTTAAGTTTTAAACTAGGAAATCAGTCTTGTTTTTACACATAACATATTAAAACCTGAACAGCTACTGCTGTATTAAAATGATAAAACCTACGCAACTCAGCAACAAGTGGATTAAAGCGTCTATTCTTGGAACAATCTGGGCAGCCTCCGAAATTGTTTTAGGGAGTTTTTTACATAATCTACGTTTTCCGTTCAGTGGTAATTTTCTTACTGCAATTGGCATTATAATCCTTGTTTCAGCAAGTTTTAAGTGGAATGAAAAAGGACTATTCTGGCGGGCAGGTATCATTTGTGCTTTGCTAAAAACCATGTCGCCAAGTGCCGCAATTTTTGGACCGATGATGGCCATTATTATCGAAGCAGTTTTGATTGAAACCGGAACATTTATTCTTGGAAAAACCATTCCGGGTCTAATTTTAGGTTCTGTTTTAGCGATGTCGTGGAACCTGTTTCACTCTGTTTTCAAACTCATTCTCTTCTATGGAAACAACATTATTGATGTTTACGCTAATTTGATGATTTACGCTGAGAAACAAATGGGCCTTCAATTCGATGCGGTGTGGACTCCCCTCCTCCTGCTTTTAATCTTACAAATTTTATTCGGAGCAACTGCCGCATTAATTGGAATTCGTACCGGAAGAGAGACGCTCAACCATACAATGACTTTTCAACAAATCGTTGAGCCAGCAAAATTAAATAATGCAACTTCGCTTAACAACTTCTCCTATTCGATTTGGTGGATGTCTCTCAACCTTTTTCTGATGATCGGGTCTTTATTGTTAATCGGTCGAATAAATTTTGGAATCTGGGTGCTTTTGGTGTTTGCCATTTCGGGCGTTTGGGCAGTTCGGTATAAACGTGCCTTAAAACAATTGATGCGTCCGCGGCTTTGGATTTTTATAGTCTTCATTACAATGATTACTGCCATAACTTTTACGCAAATAAAAGCAGATTCGATCTCATTAAGCGATTCGCTTTTAATTGGAGCAGAAATGAATTTGCGAGCCATTATTTTGCTCATCGGATTTACAGTTCTGGGCACCGAATTGTACAATCCCAAAATCAGGAATTACTTTGCCAAAAGCTATTTTAAACAAATACCGGTTGCTTTGCAACTTTCGCTGAGCAGTTTACCAACCGTAATTGCCAACACGCCCAAGGTAAAAACCATCGTTAAAAACCCAACAGCTTTTGTAAATTTCGTTATGTCGTATGCCGAATACCGTTTAAATGAAATCAATAACAAAGACGTATTTCAACAAAAGATTTATTTGATAAGTGGCGGTCTGAGTCAGGGAAAGACAAGCACAATCAAAAATATGCTTCCGATTTTTATTCAGAACAAAATTTCGGTATCGGGAATTTATTCTGAAAGAGTTGTTAAAAATGAAATGACAATCGGGTACAATGTTGTTGATATTTCGAGTGGAAAGTCGAGTCCGTTTTTACGTAAAAAAGGAAACGAAAATCAAAAAAGAATCGGGAATTATTTTGTGGACAACGATGGTTGTTCTTTTGGAAAAAACGCACTTCGAAAAACAAAAACCGATTTTGTATTTATTGATGAAGTCGGACGATTGGAAACCTCCGGAGAAGGTTGGTCCGAAATGCTCTCACTAATACTGAACAGCCCGACAAGTCATTTAATCCTTTCGGTGCGCAACAAGTTTACAAGTAGTGTTTGTGAAACTTTCAATATAAAACCAACAAATACTTTTGATATTTCAGACAATAACTATTCCGAAATAAGCGAGCAAATTATTACTGATTTTGAAGCTTGAAAATTTATTTTTCCCTGAAAAGATGAAAAAATCCGTGCGCCCGTCGTCGGGTT
>JBNKOT010000501.1:0-12564 GCA_050294855.1 Draconibacterium sp.
TTTTCGAAAGGCACATCGAGCCGAAGTACAAAGTTGGTACACGGAGGTGTTCGTTATCTTCAACAAGGCGACGTTTCCCTGGTTTTTGAAGCGCTAAAAGAGCGGGGTTTGATGTTTAAAAATGCACCACATCTGGTCACCAATCAATCGTTTATTATTCCAACTTATGATTTTTGGGGAGGTCCGTTTTATACCGTCGGATTAAAAGTTTACGATTTAATGGCCGGGAAATTAGGGCTCGGACCGTCGATGCATTTGTCGCGCGATGAAGCACTTGAAGCGTTGCCAACCGTTGAACAGGAAGGATTAACAGGAGGTGTAATTTATCACGACGGACAATTCGACGATTCTCGAATGGCGGTAAGTTTGGCGCAAACGGTTGAAGATCATGGAGGAACAGTTCTGAATTATTGTAAAGTAAACGGATTATTAAAAGAGGGTGAATTGATTACCGGTGTAACAGCCCTGGATCAGGAGTCGGGAGAAGAGTACAACATAAAATCGAAAGTAGTGATCAACGCAACCGGCGTTTTTTCCGATGAAATTCTTCAATACGACGAACCGGGAAAAAAGGATTTAATCACGCCAAGTCAGGGGGTTCACCTGGTTATCGATAAATCTTTTTTGCCCAACCAACATGCAATTATGGTTCCGCAAACTTCCGATGGCCGGGTAATGTTTGCAGTTCCCTGGCACGATCATGTTGTGGTAGGAACAACCGATACTTTAGTGGAAGATGCAGCACTTGAACCCATTCCGTTGCAAACAGAAGTAGATTTTATTTTAGAAACTGCCGGGCAATATCTGGTAAAACAACCCACTCGAAAAGATGTACTCAGTGTATTTGCCGGATTACGACCTTTGGCCAAACCCGAAGATGAAAAAAAGGCAACAAAAGAAATTTCGCGAAGTCATAAAATTCTTATTTCAGTTTCAGGTCTTATTACCATTGTTGGAGGGAAATGGACCACTTACCGGAAAATGGCAGAAGACACAATTGAAAAGGCAATTATGCTTGGAGGTTTGCCCGAAAGGAATTGTGTAACACAACATTTGTTTATTCATGGATTTAGAATGGATCTTGATCCGTACAACGATCGTCTGGCTTTTTATGGTTTAGACAAAGAGGAAGTTTTGGCGATTGGAGAAGAAGAGGAAAATTTGGCAGGTTTTTTAAGCGAAAAGCTGCATATTTACAAATCGCAGGTTGCCTGGGCTGTTCGAAAAGAAATGGCACGAACAGTTGAAGATATGTTGGCGCGTCGAACACGGGCACTGTTTCTCGATGCACGCGAAAGTATTCGGATTGCTCCCATGGTTGCAGAAATAATGGCTTCGGAGTTAGCTTACGATAAACAATGGGAGAAGAAACAAGTGGAAGATTTTAATCGAGTCGCAAAAAATTACTTTTTCGATAAATAAATGGAATTATTATGAATGAATATTTAGGAGAATTTGTTGGAACTTTCATATTAATATTGCTCGGAAACGGGGTTGTTGCCAATGTAAATTTAGAAAAAACGCACAGTAATGGTGCCGGTTGGATTGTAATAGCAGCGGGGTGGGGAATGGCTGTGTTTGTTGCTGTACTGGCCACAGCCGACATTAGTGGAGCACATCTGAATCCGGCAGTTACACTAGGATTGGCTTTTAGCGGTTTGTTCGAATGGGCAAAAGTTGCTCCGTTTATTCTCGCCCAAATGTTAGGAGCCATGTTGGGAGCGCTAACGGTTTATATTTTTTTTCGCGATCATTTTAAGATTACAAAAACCACAGGAACAAAAAAAGCCTGCTTTTGTACTGCTCCGGCGATAAGAAATTACAGGAATAATTTTTTCTCCGAAGTGGTTGGAACCTTTGTGCTTGTATTTGCTGTTTTATTGATTGCCTTGCCACAACTCGAATACGAAAATCTGGGCAGTACAAAGGTTGGGCTTGGATCGTTAGGAGCGCTGCCTGTTGCTCTGGTTGTTTTTTCGATTGGAATGAGTCTTGGTGGTACAACCGGTTATGCAATTAATCCGGCAAGAGATATGGGGCCGCGAATCGTACATGCTTTGTTGCCCTTAAAAGAAAAAGATAATTCGGATTGGAGTTATGCATGGATTCCTTTTTTGGGGCCGGTTGCAGGTGCAGGAATTGCAGCGCTTATTTATTTAATGATAAATAATGTTTGTAATTGTTATATTTAGATTTTCTTATTTAAACTTAATTCAAATAATAAACAATGGAAAATAGAATTAGTGAAAGTGCATTACGATTGAGGGAGATGATTGAAAAAGCAATTGATGACCACAAAATCACACGCGATGAATACGATAAAATTATCAATATTGCATCGGCCGACGGAGTGATCGATCGCCACGAACAAGCTTTGCTTCGTGAATTGCAGCAAATGATCGAAGATAAAATTGTTAGGTGGTCGAAGTAAATGTTAACCAAGAGCAGAAACTTTTTGATCATTGGAAAAGAATTCGTTTGTATCAACCTAATATTTAGATTGTGAAAAAATTTCTGAAAATAGCGGTAGCCGCAATTGTTTTAATCGTAGTTGGAATTCTGTCTTACACTTATATTAGTTTAAACTTTTATTCGCCCGAAGATCCCGATGTAACAATCGAACCGGCTAAACTTGTTTATTATCATGATACCTACAACGAATGCCGCGATGCTTTTCGTCGGCAGGCTGAAAATCTGAAAACAAAATTCGATAGTGTGGAAATTTTTTCTGTTCCGATTGCTAGTAAAACCGACAACGATCTCACCATCGATTTTTGTTATATCCCGGCAAAAGACACCACCGTAAAATTAATGGTGATTAATTCTGGTATTCACGGAATAGAAGGATTTGTTGGTAGTGCAGTTCAACAAATGTTGATGGCTGAGTTTTTAGAACCTGAAATGACTTCTGATATTGGCATTCTAATCGTTCACGGAATGAATGCCTGGGGATTTAAAAACGAGCGAAGATTTTCGGAAAACAACGTCGATTTAAATCGGAATTACAGTCTCGATCCCGCTCTTTTTTCAACAAAAAACGATGGGTTTGTGGCTTTGTACGACATGTTAACTCCCAAAGGAGCGTTAAACATGAACAGCATACAAAATAAGTTCTTTTTAATCACCGCTGTGAAACAAATTGCACAAAAAGGAATGCCGGCACTTTTACAGGCATTTGCGCAGGGGCAATACCAATTTCCGGAAGGAATTTATTTTGGAGGAAAGGGATTCGAACAGCAGGTTGGAATCATGTCGACCGTTTTAAAAGATAAGTCAGAAAGATACGAAACCATCTTTAGCATCGATTTACATACCGGATTTGGCGAACGCGGCAAATTGCATCTTTTCCCAAACCCGGTAGATGATTCGGAAATTCGTGAAAAAATGGAAGCTATTTTTGACGGACACCAGATTGATTGGGGCGATTCGGACAATTTCTACACCGTGAGCGGACAGTTTGTTGAATTTATCAGTGCATTACTTCCCGAAAAAACCTGTATCCCAATGGTGATGGAATTTGGGACTTTAAATACAAGTACCACACTTGGCGCTGTAAAATCGGCCCACATTTCGATTGTTGAAAACCAGGGCGCACATTATGGTTACAAAACCGAAAAGGACAAGAAAAAAGCCAAAGCCGGATATTACGAAATGTTCTATCCGCCGTCTGAAAAGTGGCGTACCAATGCCATCACCGTTTCGAGGGAAATGATGGAGTCGGTCATGAAAAATTTCCGTGATTTATAAAAATTATTTTAGAATATAGGCAACTGCAATTCCGAGGTAATTACCAATGGCATAACCCGCAATTCCAACAACCAAACCGGTTAAAATAATTTCGCGGTTTTTAAGTGCACCTGCAACTACCGGCACAAATGGTGGCGAACAGATTAATGCACTTCCCGAAATGATAACTGTGTCGGCATCGATTTTGAAGATTTTTGCAATTAATAAATGCAAAATGTGCGAACCAAACATGGCCAACCCAACATAATAGAAAAGCGAGAAAGAAACGTCGGCCAGTTTACTGATGTCGGCCATTGAAGCAACAGTAATACAGAAAATCAGAATCAGGTACATTCCCAACTGAAAGGTCTTTTTTATGTTTTTAATTTTGGGAACAAATGATCCGGCAATACCGAAACTTGTAATAAACAGAATAATCGATGCAGTTTTAAAATCAGGTGGGAACAACATGCTAATGGCATAACTCACGCCTAAAATTCCAACCGATATTCCAAATGCAGCAAGTAAAGGAAGAAATGTGCTTTTTGAAAGAATACCATCGTACGATTCAAATTCGTCTTCCAGGTTTAATTTTTCCACATCAATTTTTCCATGGCTGGGTGATTTGTAGGGCGGTAAAAACCATAGAAACACGCGTTGTCCGACCGACAAAACAAAAATAAGGTACACCGCACCAAGTGTTAATTCGTAGGTATGGGTAAGAATATATAACTCCTGCGATACGCCGAGAGCTGTTTTTATGGCTGCCATATTTGGTGTGCCGCCGGTATAAATTCCAACCAACATTCCGGATACTTGCCAAATGTCTTTAATACTTCCCTTAAAAATCCAGTAACCGATAAAAATTACAACCAGTACCGAAAAAAGCCCGATTAATAGCGAGCCTAAGGCAGCCCCCGCATGTTTGAACCATTTTCTTACATCCATCGAAAAAAGAATCAGCGGTAAAGAAAGCGGGATTGTAATTTCGGTGAGCAAACTTTGATATTTTTCTGCACCAACCGGCAATACACCCATATTCCCAATTACCAAACCAATGCCATAACACATAAGTACAGCACCTACTTTTTTAAGAATTGAATATTTACCTTCCAAGAAAATGATGATTGCCGGAGCAAAAACAAATAAAATGATCAGGGCCAGAAAAGGAGTATCCATAAGAATAAGTTTAGTTTTAAAAAATAATTAACCTGTGCTATTCAGTAATCATATTGTTTCGTTCTTAATGTTTCTAAAATCAGTAAGTTCTGTTGTTTTGTTTTTGTTTTCTCATGAATTATGAATGATAAAGATATTGGGATATTTTAGAATTCCAAATTTGAGGGAAGTACAAAAATGAAAGAGACGGTTTTTAAAGCGGTAGAATTTGTTTCACTAAGTAACCCAAAAAACGAAACCCAATGCATTGAAGCCAGCGTCTTCTAAATAAATTTTGCGGAAGTTGTGTATAAAAAATCGCCGTTTAACATTCGGATGGCAATGTAGAAATTGGGAGTTGTAAAATAGAAAATGAATTGAGAATTATTGTGGGAAGATATAATTTTTAACGGTTTTCGTAGGTAAAGTCCATTCATAATCCGAACAAAAAAGATCAATCTCTAAATCCGAAATCAATCTTTTTTGTGGTACAACCGAATGTTTATATAAAAAATTAATCTTGTTCCACCTTTTGTTTTCTGGCAACTAAACATTGATTGTGAGCTTCTAAAATCGATTCAACTTCTTCCGTTGAAATCCGATTATGTATTTCAATTAACTCTGTAATCGATGCTGCTTTTAAATCTTTAACAGTACAATTGCAGTAAGCAGGATGAAGTGGACATGTCAGAACAAGCTTCATCAATTCTTCCTTTTTATCCATCACTTATAATTGGGTCTTCTGGGTTTGTATTCTGTAAAGTTATTCGAATACACCAGAAATGAACCATGCATAGCATTGAAAATGATGGGGCGTAATTCTGATATTTAAGGTTATTATTTCTGATAAAGGGCAACTGTTTTGTGCTAAAATGCAACGATCCAAAAAGTTAGATGAGTATTGTAAATCTTAGTTTTGCTGGCAATGAAGATCTCAAAGTGGAATTTTAAAATGTATTACCGAACTTTGTGCTAAAAGAATTGTATTTAGGTCACAGCTCCTGTAGTGCAAATTGTTCCGGATTTTTACCTTTTACATCTTTGTAAATGTGGTTGATTCGTTTCATCACCACATCGAAATCTGAAATATCGTAAATTACTTCTTTTACGCCCATTTCTTTTTTATCGTAATCGAGATAACCCACAACAATTGGAACCCCGGCTTTTTTTGCCATATGATAAAATCCTTTGTTCCATTTGGTCACTTTTTTAATCCAGCCTTCAGGCGATACAACAATGTGTAATTCTTCGGCATTTTTAAGCAAATCGGCAACCTGATATATTGCATTTTTATTTTTGACGCCGCGTACCGGAATCGATCCAAGCTTTCGCATGACCAGGTTCATCGGGAAAAAGAACAGTTCTTTTTTCGAAAGGAACTTGAAATTTACACCCAATTCAGTAAATCCTAATTTGCCAAAAGCAAAATCGATGTGCGCTGTGTGTGGTGCAAAAATGGTCACCGATTTTTTAAGATCGCCAAAGTCACCTGTTATTTTCCATCCTATCGCCTCTAAAACCTTCCCTGAAACTGTTCTCATAAATTTTTAAATAGATGGAGGCAATGTAACATTAATAAATCATAAAAGAATTATTTCGAATTAAAATAGACGATGCCCGATTATTGCTTTAAATAAAACAAATACAAGATTATGTTGAATATTAATGAGTAGTATCGAAAAAACGGGGTATTGATAAAGGATTTGAAGAATGCACATTAAATGATGATGGATTAATTCACGAATCAAAGGGCTTTTTGGATGAAAAAGAATATAATCGCGAACTTGAATTTGGAACGATTAATTAATAACTGTTGCCATAAAGTGTAACCTTCATTGCGCTTGATCTTCCAACTAAAAAGCCTCACCGCTGGATAAGGAGCATGTGATTATTTGCTATTTTAGTGCTAATGCAACGAAATTAAATAAAAGTCAATAAGTATTCAATGCAGAATCTTCAACTTTGGAAATTGGATATTGAGCATTTGATATTGGAAATTTTCCGTTTTGAATTTTGCGGTTTGAAAACTGCGAATCCCAAAAAAAGTCTTCCCGTCATCTGACGAAAAGGCTTAATATCTTACTGCTTTTTATTTACTACTTTCTACTTACGACAAAACAACCATTAAATCATCGCCATTTTTCTCCACTTTGGCCACTTTATTTTTGGTGAGTCCTTTAATAGCTTTGTTCCATTTTTTATTACTCAAACCAGCTTGTGTTTTTAGCTCGTTTAAATCGATGGGAGAGTGGGCTTTTAATAAGTTGAAAACCGCTTTTTCTTCTTCGCTTAATTCAACCGCTTTTTTCTCGGGTTTCATTTGCGGGAAGAAAAGTACATCCTGAATTGAAGCACTGTTGGTCATAAACATGGTCAGTCGGTCGATTCCAATTCCCATCCCCGATGTTGGCGGCATACCGTATTCGAGTGCTCGCAAGAAATCCTGATCGATAAACATCGCTTCATCGTCACCTTTTTCCGACAGTTTCAGCTGCTCTTCGAAACGTTCGCGCTGATCGATCGGATCGTTTAATTCGGAGTAGGCATTTGCCAGTTCTTTTCCGTTTACCATCAACTCAAAACGTTCGGTTAATTCCGGATTATCGCGGTGTTTTTTGGTCAGCGGCGACATCTCTTTCGGATAATCGGTAATAAAGGTTGGTTGTATATAATTTCCTTCGCATTTTTCTCCAAAAATCTCATCAATCAGTTTTCCTTTTCCCATCGATGGATCGGTTTCGATACCCAGTTTATCGCAAATCTCAAAAAGCTCTTTTTCGTTTTTACCCGAAATATCGTAGCCAGTAAATTCTTTAATGGCTTCGGTCATGGTCACCCGCGGGTACGGCGTTTTAAAATCGATGGTTTGTTCGCCCACCTGAACTTTTGTGGTTCCGTGTAAAGCAAGAGCAACACGTTCACAAATTTCTTCGGTAAAACTCATCATCCATTTGTAGTCTTTGTACGCCACATAAATTTCCATCACGGTAAATTCAGGATTGTGCGTGCGGTCCATTCCCTCGTTCCTGAAATCTTTTCCGAATTCGTAAACACCTTCAAAACCACCAACAATCAATCGTTTTAAATACAATTCGTTGGCAATTCTTAAATACAGAGGCATGTTCAGCGAATTGTGGTGCGTAATAAACGGCCGTGCCAAAGCACCACCCGGAATAGGTTGCAAAATTGGTGTTTCAACTTCGAAATAACCGTATTCGTTAAACATCTGACGCATGGTATTTACGATTTTTGTACGTTTCATAAATACATCCTTCACTTGCGGATTAACAATTAAATCGACATAACGCTGACGATAGCGTTGTTCAGGATCGGTAAAAGCATCGTATGTTTTTCCGTCTTTTTCTTTAACAACCGGGAGTGGGTGCAACGATTTGTTGAGCACCACCAGTTCTTTTACATGAATTGAAATTTCGCCAACCTGCGTTTTAAAAACAAATCCTTTTACTCCGATAATGTCGCCAATATCGAGCAGTCTTTTAAAAACTTCGTTGTACATTGTTTTGTCTTCGCCTTCGCAAATTTCATCGCGATTTACATATATCTGGATTCTGCCTTTGTGGTCTTGTAATTCGGCAAACGAAGCTTTTCCCATAATCCGGCGACTCATTAATCTACCGGCTAAAATTACATCTTTGTAATTTCCCTTTTCTTCATTGAAATTAGCTTTTATTTCGCTTGAAGTTGCATTTATTTTATACTCGGCAGCCGGGTACGGATCGATCCCCAACTCACGTAATTTTTTTAACGAATTTCTTCGAATTCCTTCCTGTTCGTTTAATTCCGGATTACTCATCTTTTTCTATTCCTTTATCTAAAACGGTCTGTTCAATAAAAATTTTCGCAAAGATAATAAAAGAAGTGGTAATGATTTCATGCTGTGTTTGAGGTGACTGTATTAACAAAGCTGTATTTCTTGATTTATTTTGTGCTTGTTGCTTAGAATGTTTCTATATCATCGGGCAATTTATATCTTTGTAGGTTCACGGCACGTAATTCACAAAGACGCAATATGGAAAAAATCTGGAATTTAAAAAAGCAAGGCGACCAAAACGAGGTGAAACACCTTTCAGCAGCACTTAACGTAAATATGGTTATTGCTAGATTGCTGGTGCAGAGGGGTATAAAAACCTTTAACGAAGCCAAATCTTTTTTCAGGCCCCGTTTGAGCGATCTGCACGATCCGTTCCTGATGAAAGACATGGACAAAGCCGTTGCCCGATTGGAAGAGGCCATTGCAAACCAGGAGAAAGTGATTGTTTATGGCGATTACGATGTGGATGGAACAACTTCGGTGGCTTTAATGTATTCGTTTCTGAAACCGCGAATCAAGGAAATTGAATATTATATTCCGGACCGCTACAGCGAAGGTTATGGAATTTCGCCTAAAAGTATTAACTACGCAGTTGATAATAATTATACCTTAATTGTTGCTCTGGATTGTGGTATTAAAGCCGTTCAGAAAATTGCCGATGCCAAAGAACGCGGTGTCGATTTTATCATTTGCGATCATCATAATCCCGATGATGAAGTGCCGCCGGCGGTTGCGGTTTTAGACCCAAAACAGGTCGACTGTAATTATCCATACAAAGAACTTTCGGGTTGTGGAGTCGGCTTTAAACTTGCACAGGCATTTTGCCAGAAAAACAAGGTGGAGCAAGAAGAAATTTACGATTTGCTCGATTTGGTGGCCGTAAGTATTGCCTCCGATATTGTACCAATTAAAGGAGAAAACAGAGTGCTTGCCTATTATGGTTTAAAAAAATTAAACTCGAATCCCGGAATTGGCTTACAAACCATTATCAATTTAGCCGGAATTAGCGGAACACAGATTACAATCAGCGATATTGTTTTTAAAATTGGTCCGAGATTAAATGCCTCCGGACGAATTGAACACGGTAAAAAATCGGTTCAGATTCTGGTTTCCGATGACGAAGAAAAATCGAACCAAATTGGCGAAGAGATTGATGAATTTAATGAAATCAGGAAAACACTCGACCGCGATATTACGCAGGAAGCGCTGGATATGATCGAAAACAGCAAAGAATTACAAGACATGAACAGTACGGTTTTGTACAACCGCGACTGGCACAAAGGAGTGGTAGGAATTGTTGCTTCGAGGGTAACCGAACAATATTATTGCCCTACCATTATTTTAACCGAATCGAATGGGTTGGCTACCGGCTCGGCAAGATCAGTTCGCGATTTCGATTTGTACGAGGCAATCGGGCAATGCAGCGATTTGCTCGAATCGTATGGAGGGCACATGTATGCCGCCGGGTTGACCATGAAAATCGAAAATATTCCGGAATTTAAAAGACGATTTGAAGAAATTGTTACCAATCAGATTACGGATATGCAGCAAACACAAACCATCGAAATTGATGCAAAAATTCCGCTCAGCGAAATAACTCCGCGATTCTATCGAATATTAAAACAATTTGCTCCGTTTGGACCTCATAACATGACTCCGGTTTTTGTTACCGAAGATGTTTTTGATGCCGGAACCAGTCGTTTGGTTGGAAAAAATCAGGAGCACTTAAAACTCGATTTGGTTGAACCCGATGTAAATTCCGGGATATTTGCAGGAATCGCTTTTAATCAGTCGGATGCTTTCGAATTGATTACTTCGGGATTACCTTTTGATGTTTGTTATTCGATAACCGAAAACGAATACCGGGGAAAAACAAACCTTCAGCTTTTTATCAAAGACATTAAAAAACGCGATATATTTTAATTTGTTTATCGGTATATCAGTACTTTTTTATCTTGAAACTCTTTAACCAGTCGATATTTGTCGACAAGGAGTTTATCCAATAATTTATTGTTCCGATGTACAATAACAAACTCTGGCTTTGTGTCCATTATTCGTTTTATTTCGTCATCGGCATTAATGTTAAATGCCTTGTGCGTTTTTGTGAAAAGCAAATTTGAATGTATAAATTTTGTAGGACTGTCTATTTCAAGTAAATAATAAATTATCTGTTGGTAGTTTGAAACAAAAACCCGGTCGCCCGGTTTTTTTTCTTTTGAAATATATTCCGCCACTTCGCGTGGAAGATCTGGTTTTAAAAACTCATCTTTAATAGCAATAGATTGAACTGTCAGAATCAGAACTGCCAGCAAGATCAATCCTGTTTTTTTCGAATAGATTTTTGTCAGAATCCGATGGGACTCAAAATCGGGGTGAAAAAATATTCCTGCCAATAAACTTAGCGGTAACATTAACTGAATGGTATAATGACTAAACTCTTTCCCTGGAAGATAAATGGCAAATAATACACTGGCAATCCAAAGTGCAAAAAACCATCTGTATTGTTGTTCTATCGGTTTATCCTTTTTAAAAATCACATAAAATACCAAAACAGAAATGGGGAGAAATTTACCGATAAAATCGGCAAGCATAATAAAGTATCGCCATAACGACGGACTACCGCCATAATTACCGGGCAGTTCGTAGGTAATAAAGTAGAAATCGTTGAAATTATTTCCTAGCCAAAAATAGAGATTTACCGAGGCAAAAGGAATAATAAACGCAAGACTTGCCATTGTATACCGTCCAAATATTTTCCAAAACGATTTTTCGTTGATGTTGATAATTTCAACAATAAAAAAGAAAAGCAGGATTGCGAATAAGTCAAATAGTACCAGGTATTTAATGATAAATCCAATGCCAAAAACAAATCCTCCGGCAAAATAGTTTTTTATGTTTTTATTCAGGAATAATAGTAGCCCGGCAATGGTGCAAAAATTAAAAAGTAATTCGGTATTTGGCGATCTCCCGTGGTAGTTCCAAATCGAAGTATAAAAAAGATAAATCACTCCCGAGGCAAACGCAACTTTATTGTTTGCAAATATTTTTTTTGAGGCTTTAAAAATTAAAAATGATGTGCCGCCAACAAAAAGCGCAAATACAACTCTTTTCCAAAAAATAGAACTTCCGAACAAGTATTCCAATCCCGCATAAAACAAGAAAATTCCAACCGGTTTTGTGTCGGTCACATCGGTATAAAGTACTTTCCCATGCAGAATGTCGCGGCCAATAATTAAATAGGTCGATTCGTCGTGATCCATTACACTTGGGAAAAAACTAAAAAAACGCAATGCAACAGAAGCCAAGAGAAAAAAGAAGAAGATGTAATTTTGTTTTTGATTCGAAATTGAAATCATAAAAGATCGCCTATTAATATAAATTTAACTTTTTAAAGATGAAGTAATTCGTTAAGGTTGGTAAGTATTTTAGCACTGGTTTTATTGAGTCGGTCTGTAGCTTGATGTCCGTTAGCAACTAATATACATTTTATTCCTAAATGATTTGCAACTTCAAAATCGTGCACCGTGTCACCGACAACAACCGTTTTGTCTTTATTAATTTGGAATTCAGCAATTAATTGTTTGCCTCTTTCAATTTTCGAAACTGCATAATGATCGTCCAAACCGTACACCCCTTCAAAAAAATCGAATATTGAATTTTGTTTTAAGGTTTGCTCGAGCATGTTTTGTTTCATGGCAGAAAGTATAAACTGCCGTGAATTTTGCATTCTAAAATGAGTTAGAATTTCAACCGCATTTTCATGTAAATTACAGGAATGTACACCTTTGTCGTATTTGTCGATAAACTCGCGCGCCGGAATTTCAAAAGCTTCTTTTTTAAAATCAAAA
>JBNKOT010000502.1:0-4671 GCA_050294855.1 Draconibacterium sp.
TTATTGTTGCTCCAATCGTCAGTTTGTCGATTATTCTATTTGCAGATCTCGATCCTGAAAACCGGAATGTAACCTACACTTTTGCCATTGCATTATTAATGGCAGTTTGGTGGATTACCGAAGCCATTCCACTGGCAGTTACTGCACTGTTGCCGGTTGCGCTTTTCCCCTTATTCGGAATCGTCGATGGAAAAACAATTTCATCGATGTATTTTAATCATTTGATTTTTCTGTTTATCGGTGGATTTTTAATGGCTTTTGCCATGGAACGATGGAATTTGCACCGCAGAATTGCGCTTCGGATTTTGTTGTTGTTCGGAATTAGTCCTGGACGAATTCTTTTAGGATTTATGCTGGCCACCTCGTTTCTTTCGATGTGGATGTCGAATACCGCCACTGCAATGATGATGGTCCCAATCGCACTCTCGATTATTATGAAACTCGAAGAAAGTTTGGGTGAGGTTAAAATGGGAAAATATTCAATTGGTTTACTTTTAGGAATTGCATATTCAGCTTCGATTGGTGGAATTTCGACACTGGTTGGCACTCCGCCAAACTTGTCTTTCGCACGTATTGTGAGTATCATCTTTCCGGCAATGGAGGAGATTTCGTTTGCCGACTGGTTTATTTTTGCATTTCCGATAACGGTTTTTCTTTTTATTGCCGCCTGGTTGTTGCTCTATTTTATGTACCGTCCGAAAAGCGGTTGGGAACACATTCAAATCAACGATTTCAAAAAAGAATATATCGCCCTGGGGAAAGCAAAAACAGAAGAGAAAATTGTGCTGGTTTTATTTATCATTTTAGCTTTTCTATGGATTTTCAGATCGGGTTTTAACATCCAGTCGTTTGTAGTGCTCGGCTGGTCGAAGTTATTTAAAGTTCCGGCTTATATCAACGACGGCACCGTGGCTATTTTTATTGCGGTTTTACTTTTTATGATCCCTTCGAAATCGAAAAAAGGTGAACGAATTATGAACTGGGAAACAGCAAAAAAAATTCCATGGAATATTGTTTTGTTGTTTGGTGGAGGTTTTGCGCTGGCACAAGGATTTGTAGACTCAGGACTTTCGGTATGGTTTGGTGAACAACTTGCTGGATTGGCCAATGTTGAACCCATTGTTTTAACACTGGCAAATGTCACCATGATGTCGATATTAACTGAACTAACCTCGAATGTAGCAACCACCGAAATGATACTTCCGATTTTAGCCGGGCTTTCAACGGCTATCGAATTAAATCCTTTGCTTTTCATGATTCCTGCAACTTTGGCTGCATCGCTGGCTTTTATGTTGCCCGTGGCAACTCCACCCAATGCAATTATCTTCGGAACTAACCGGATACGAATAAAAGACATGGTAAAAACCGGGATTCTTTTGAATATTATCGGAATTATTATTGCTACTTTGGTCATGTACTTTTGGGGAACTTTGGTTTTCGAAATCGATGTTTCTGTTTTTCCGCAGTGGGCCATTGGCGGGGTATAATTCTAACGTTACATTTTAATCAAATAAACCGATCTTATGAATAAATCAACGATTTTGTTGAAACCCGGAATGTGCGTTTTTTTCGCGATTTTTATTTTTTCTGCCTGTTCCATTCAGATTCAAAAAGAAAATACCAAACCAAATGTCATTTATATTTTGGCCGACGATTTGGGTTACGGCGAACTGGGCTGTTTTGGTCAAACAAAAATCGAAACTCCAAACATCGATAAACTGGCGGCAAGCGGAATTAAATTTACGCAACATTATTCGGGCGCTCCGGTATGTGCTCCCTCACGTTGCGTGTTATTAACCGGAAAACACATGGGGCACGCCCAAGTTCGTGGAAACGATGAGTGGCGCGAACGTGGAAACGTTTGGGATTACCGGGCAATGTTGGCCGATTCTACGCTCGAAGGGCAGCGGCCAATGGCCGAAGGAACACAAACCATTGCACACAAGATGAAAAGCGCGGGTTATCAAACCGCTATGTTTGGAAAGTGGGGACTTGGTGCTCCTCAAACCAATAGTACTCCAACAAATATGGGTTTCGACTTTTTTGTTGGTTACAATTGCCAACGAATTGCACATACTTTTTATCCGACTCATTTGTACAAAAACAAAGCACGTTTGCATTTGGGAAACGACACGGTTCAACCCAACACAAAACTCGATAAAGGTGCTGATCCATACGAATTGGAGAGTTATAAAAAATATACGCTGCAAAATTATGCCGGCGATGTAATGTTTGATGAACTAACCGCATTTGTCGCTGAAAATAAGAACAGTCCGTTTTTTGTGTATTGGGCAACTCCAATTCCGCATGCTCCTTTGCAGGCACCACAAAAATGGGTCGATTATTATGTGGAAAAATTTGGCGACGAAAAACCTTATCTTGGAGATAAAGGATATTTCCCGAATCGTTATCCGCACGCAACATACGCAGCAATGATTTCGTACCTCGACGAAAACGTAGGTAAACTCGTTCAGCAATTAAAAGATTTTGGGATTTACGAGAATACATTAATTGTTTTTACTTCGGATAACGGAGCAACATACAATGGGGGAACAGATTCGCCATGGTTTAATAGTGGCGGCCCTTTTAAAAGCGAATACGGCTGGGGGAAAGGGTATGTAAACGAAGGTGGTATTCGTGCCCCGATGTTGGCTTCGTGGCCAAATAAAATAAGTCCCGGAACCGAATCCAATCACATTTCGGCTTTTTGGGATGTAATGCCAACACTTTGCGAAGTAGCTGGTACAGACATTCCTGACGATACCGATGGAATTAGTTTTTTA
This sequence comes from Draconibacterium sp., assembly GCA_050294855.1. Taxonomy (GTDB): domain Bacteria; phylum Bacteroidota; class Bacteroidia; order Bacteroidales; family Prolixibacteraceae; genus Draconibacterium. The sequence continues at coordinate 2,784 of JBNKOT010000502.1, forward strand.
CCGTCCCTACTCGGAGAAGAACAAACTGCACACAATCATTTGTATTGGGAATTTCCGTCGTACGGCGGACAGCAGGCAGTGCGCATGGGAAAATGGAAAGCCATTCGCAAAAATATTCTGAAAGGAAACATGAAAATCGAATTGTATAATCTTGAAAACGATATTCAGGAGTTAAATGATATTGCTACAAATCATCCTGAGATTGTGGTACAAATGGAAGAAATTATGCGAACAGAACATCAGCCTGCTGTATCCGAAAGGTTCAGGATGAAAGAATTGGGCGATTGATTTTTAACTTTCTTGAAATAAATCGAACACACTTTAAAATAATTTTAATAAGTTTGAAGCAAATTATTGAAATTATAATAAACTAATAAACTAATAAACCATAATAATGAGTACGAATCGTAGGTCGTTTCTAAAAAACATTGGTCTTGGAGCCGGAGTCGTAGCGACCACTCCTTTAATGTCGTCGACCACTCCCCGAGAAAAAGAAAATCTGAAAGCAATCAGAAAATCTGCCGAGCGTGTGCCCGATATGAATTTTAATATGTGTGGTTATGCCGCGCCAAAACTCGATAAAGTTCGGGTTGGTTTTGTCGGAATTGGCGACCGTGGTTCGGGGGCGGTAAAACGAATGACTTTTATCGACGGAGTTGAAATTACGGCCATTTGCGATACACGTCAGTCGGCTTTAGATGGTGCTCAGAAAATTTTAAAAGAAGCAGGTTTACCAAAAGCCAAGGAATTTATTGGCAGCGATACCGAATTTAAAAAACTTTGTGAAAGTGGTTTGTGCGATTTGGTATACACTGCAACTCCGTGGGAATGGCACGTTCCGGTTGGATTGGCTGCAATGAATGCCGGATGTCATACAGCGATAGAAGTTTCTACAGCAAAAACAATGGACGAATGTTGGGAGATTGTTGAAACATCGGAAAGAACAAAAAAACACTGTGTAATTCTCGAAAACTGTTGTTACGACTTTTTCGAGTTGTTAACACTAAATATGGCGCGTCAAGGGGCTTTTGGCGATTTAATACATGGCGAAGGTGCCTACATTCACGATTTGGATTATTGGCATTTTAATAAACCAAAAGATGCGCAAATGACCGATGGTGCTTACACAAAAATGTGGCGTCTTCACGAAAATAAACGAAAAGCAAACGTTTATCCAACACATGGATTAGGCCCGATTTGCCAGGCAATGAACATCAACCGTGGCGATAAAATGGATTACCTGACTGCAATGATGGGGAACGATTTTACCCTAAAACAGCGAATTGCTGAAGAAGCAAAAGAAGATCCGTTTTTCGAACAGTTTATTGGCTGGGAAATGCGCGGAAACATGGATATGCAAATGATCCGCACCAACAAAGGACGCACAATTATGATCCAGCACGACATTTCTTCTCCTCGTCCATATTCACGAATTCATATGTTGAGTGGAACAAAAGCTTTTGCGCAAAAATGGCCACTGCAACACATTGCATTTGGCCACGATGTTGCCGATGAAGCAAAAATGGCTGAATTAAAAGAAAAATACGAGCCTGAAATTATTAAACGGGTTGGAGAAATGGCGAAACAGGTTGGCGGTCACGGTGGAATGGATTTTATGATGGACTGGCGTTTAATCGATTGTTTGCGCAATGGTCTGCCAATGGACATGGATGTTTACGATGCAGCTGCCTGGAGTTCGATTACTCCACTTAGCGAATGGTCGATTGCCAACGGTTCAAAACCTATCGATGTACCCGATTTTACACGCGGTGCATGGCGTACAAATAAACCCGTAGAATTGACATTAAAAGGTGGGGGAACAACAAAAGTCCGTAATTTGAAAGATGCCGATTCGCAAGGACAATTAAATGTAAAGTAGTTTTAGTTA
>JBNKOT010000503.1:0-2807 GCA_050294855.1 Draconibacterium sp.
CAAACTACAGTAATTAAAGAATGGCCACAGGAAAGCACTCATGATTTAGGAAGCTGGGCATCGAATTCGCCTTGCACCGATGGAGAATATATTTACGCTTATTTTGGCTCGCGAGGACTATATTGTCTAGATTTTAAAGGCAATATAAAATGGAAACGCGATTTTGGTCAGATGGAAAAACGCATGAGTTTTGGCGAGGGCGCATCACCATATTTATACAAAAACAATCTTTTAATTCAATGGGATCACGAGGGTGAATCGGTTTTATACAACATCGATAAATATACCGGCAAAGACATTTGGAAATTGGAACGCGACGAAAGAACATCTTGGTCGACACCATATGTTATTGCGTTTAATGGAAAAGAACAGGTAATTACCAGCGCTACCACCAACATCAGAAGTAATGATTTGGAAACCGGCGAATTAATCTGGAAAAGTACCGGACTGACTGAAAATGTTATTCCGATTCCTGTTTATGAAAACGGAATTATTTATTTTATGAGTGGATTCCGCGGCACCGCGCTTCAGGCAGTTGATCTATCGAAGGCCAAAGGAGATATCAGCGAATCCGATGCCATTCTTTGGAAATACGACAAATACACACCCTATACACCGAATCCGGTTTTAATGAAAGGAAAACTTTATTTTTTGCGCGCAAACAATGGTTATTTAACTTGTTTGAATGCGAAAGATGGAAGCCCTTATTATGCCAATCAGAAATTGGAAGGAATCAGTTCTGTTTTTTCATCACCTACCGGAGTAGCAGATCGTTTGTACATTGCTGCAAAAAATATTTGTCTGGTACTAAAAGCAGGAGAAAATTTTGAAGTACTTGCATCGAATGTGTTGGAAGATGAATTTCATGCTTCGCCAGTAGTTGTTGGCAACCAGTTGATTTTACGCGGATTTAAATCGTTGTATTGTTTCGAGGAATAAACAACGGCGATCAAAAACGGATAAACTTATTTTCCAAAAATGTAAATAACCGACAATTGTTGTTGTTGATCCAAATCGTTCCAATTGATAAGATGGAAGGAAAGATTAAAGCGCCCTTGTATCTTTTCGTGATTAATAAAATACCAAATTGCGTCGGTTCGCCAGTAGTTTTTTGCCGTATAAAACCGATCGCCATAAGCAAACCGATGTCCGGCGCCACTATTTAAAACCGATTTTATTCCAAAATTTTTATATTTTCCGCTGGCTTCGGCAAAAAAACTTGTTGCATTAACAAAGCCCTCATTAATACTCCGTTCGCGAAAAGAAGAAGCTAAAACTCCGGCTTTAAATTCTCCCTTTATATTCGATTCAGACGATGTTCTGATTCCGGCCTGCAATGCCAATCCCATGTAATCTTTGATGTGGTCGCCCGGAATATCGATGGCTGGCCCTGCATCGTGAAACAACAACAAATAGTTCTGAAAAAACAGGTTTTTATGCCCCACTTCTCCCGAAAATCCTGCCATAAAATTCTCTCTGTTTACTTCTGTTTGCCGGCTTACCCAATCAACAAAACCATTCTGATGCCCCCAGTCCCAGTTTACCTGCCCAAAAAATCCTTCAATATTTGGACGGTAGTATAGTAAGGTATCGGTAAGCATCGCCAGCGGAAAATCAATTTTTCCGCTTCTCGGAAAAGCACCAAATAGAAATTCGGTTTGCTCACTTTCAAACTGGTAATACATGGTTAATTGAGGTGGATTATAATCGATGTCGGATCCAAATTCGTACAAATAACTTAATCCTCCGCGTAGTCGGTGTCCGTCCATTTCAACACCCAATTCGAAAGCGCTGCGTGCACCTAAAATGGTTTGAGGCATCGCGTACGGACTAAAATATTCGCGATTATCCCCAATTCCTTCAAATATAACCTGGTATTCAAAATTCTGCGATTTCGCCAAAAACGTATTGAATAGAAACAGGATTAATAATATTTTTTTCATGGTTTAAAGATAGATAAAGATGTAAAACAGTCGTAGTTTGCAGGCACAGTTTTCGGGTTAAAATAGGTTTCCATCATTTACGTTCCTTTTTTTCTCCACCCTTCGACTTTTGACTTTACCGAAAAACGGCCTATAGTATAATTGCTCAACCGTGGTTTTTTATTCATTCTAAGTTTTCAAAAACGAAAATAATAAATCAGTAAACATAAATTGTAAAATATTTTAGTTTGCGACAGCGCGTGTATTTATTTTATTCAATACTATACATAAACAGTGAGCACTTCCGACTAATCACACATAATATAATTATCTTTTCTTGGATTGATCACCAAAACCGGCAACCGATCTGCTTTTTCGATGATTTTTCTTTCGGGCAAACCAATGATCCGATCGAGCGGAGTAATCGTAGAGCTGCCCAAAATAATCAGCAAATCGCTGTCAGAATTCTGTGCCAGATCGAGTGCTTCAAAAGCATTTCTAAAACTCGATTTTGTTCCTTTATAAATTTTATGACTGATATTAAATTTAAGGAAAAGCTTTTTACTGAAAACCACGTTTTTGTTTACGCTTTTTTGTTCGTCTTTCCCTTTGTCGCTGGCAGCCACAACAATGGCCACCGCCTGATTGAATCGCCCGAAGTAAGAAGCCCACAAAGCACTTTCGCTCGACTCCTTTCGCAAATCGAGTGGTAAAATTAACTTCTTATAATCGGGAACAATAGATCCTTTTGTATTTACAAACAGAAACGGAATCGGACTTTCGGCCAATGATTTTGAATGATAAGCAAACTTTGCTGAAGGAGCAATAATTAAAATGGCATCCAATTCGTCTGACAATTTTTCGGGCAAATACGATTTCTTCTCC
>JBNKOT010000504.1:0-9545 GCA_050294855.1 Draconibacterium sp.
TACGAAATTTTTTAAGAAGAGGACAAAAAAATGGTCACTCTTTTACAGAATGACCATCAGTATTATTTTTGCCAGAATCTTAAATCAAAGCTTTTATCTGATCGATTATGGATATCGCTAAATTATCGGCATTTTCTTTTGAATCGGCTTCGGCATAAATCCGAATAATTGGTTCGGTATTCGATTTGCGCAGATGCACCCACGAATTTTCAAAATCTATTTTAACGCCGTCGATGTCGGTAACTTGTTCATTTTTATGGCTCTCTTTCATTTTTACAAGAATTCCATCAACATCGATTTCGGGAGTTAATTCTATTTTGTTTTTCGAAATAAAATAATCGGGATAGGTTTTACGCAACTCAGAACACTTTAATCCAGATTTTGCCAGATGCGTTAAAAACAGGGCTGCACCCACCAACGAATCTCTCCCGTTGTGGCTTGCCGGATAAATTACTCCGCCATTTCCTTCGCCGCCAATTACTGCATTTGTGGCTTTCATTGTAGCAACCACGTTTACTTCACCAACTGCAGCCGCCGTATAAGTTTGTCCGTGTTTTTCGGTAACCACACGCAAGGCACGGCTCGACGACAAGTTGGAAACTGTATTCCCAGGTGTTATTCCTAAAATATAATCGGCTATTGCAACTAAAGTATATTCTTCGTTAAACATCGATCCGTCTTCGTTAATAACCACCAAACGATCGACATCCGGATCGACAACAAATCCAACATCAACTTTGCTGTTTTTAATAATCTCCGAAGTTTCAACTAAATTTTCGGGAATTGGTTCAGGCGTGTGTGCAAAATGACCCGTGGCATCGCAATTGATTTTCACCACTTTTTTTACCCCCAGCTTTTCGAAAAGCGCAGGCATGGCAAAACCGCCAACCGAATTTACTGCATCGACTGCCACTGTAAATCCTGCATTTTTAATCGCTTTCACATCGACCAAATCCAAATCGAGTACATGCTGAACATGAATATCGGTGTAATCTTTTTCCCTTACTTTTCCTAATTCATCTACTTCAGAAAAAATAAAAGTTTCGGCTTCGGCAATTTCAAGAATAACTCCACCTTCAGCAGCATTTAAAAACTCGCCTTTGTTGTTAAGCAATTTTAGAGCGTTCCACTGTTTTGGATTATGACTCGCTGTTAAAATAATTCCACCGTCGGCATTTTCTCCAGTCACTGCAATTTCGGTTGTTGGTGTTGTTGCCAACCCGATGTTTACCACATCGCAGCCCATTCCAACAAGCGTTGAAACAACGATCGAACTTACCATTTCACCCGAAATCCGGGCATCGCGGCCAACCACGATTGTAAGCTTTTTTTTGCCGGTACTTTGCTTCGCCCATGTTGCGTACGAAGCGGTGAATTTTACTACGTCGAGCGGACTTAAACCTTCGCCGGCTAAGCCGCCTATCGTTCCACGTATTCCTGAAATTGATTTTATTAAGGTCATTGTTTGTTTGAAATGATTAAGGAGGTAAAGATAGAAAATAGGCGAGTAAAAGGAGAAATGTGGGCAAATTATGTTTTACAAATTTTTAAAACACAAGATTCAAATAACAATAGAATGAAGGATTGAGGAGATTGAATTAAATGAATTTGTAGTTGAATGGATTAAAGGTATTGAAAAAAGATCAATCAAACGATCCTTTCTATCTTCTCAAGCTTTTATTCTTCAATTTCCTGCAACTCTTTTAAAGTGCCCTTAAGTTTAAAATAGTAATTCCCATATAAACGACGGAAACCCCAACGCAGAAAAACAAAGATACCACCCACCACAATAACGATAAAGGCCACGCCAATTCCGATTTCCAGAAAAAGTTGATGTAAAATTATTTCAGAAAAAGTCATCCCCTGTTTTTCGAGTTCAAGAATAGATTCCTGGTATAAACCTGTGATAAAACCCAACGCCATTGTAAAAGTTAAGAAAATGAGTGCCAGATAAAACAAACGCCGGTATAGATTGAGTGTGTCGATGGTTTTTCGGAGCGTATCTTGTAAATCGGACGAGGCATCGCAACTTCGTTTCACCCGGTAATACTTGATCACAAAATAGATAAAGGTCGTAAATACCAGCGCATTACTAAAAATATCTAAAAAAAGAAGCCATTTGGGAACCGTCATTTTTATCTCCTCCATCATCATTGGAGAAACAATAAATTCGTCGAGCGTAATCAGCAAAAAAAGAGCGGTGAGAACAACAAAACCAATTTTAATATTTCGCTCAACCCGATCGATCAAACTTTTGGTGCGTTTGCGCAGCATCGCTTTTAGCTGATCCTCATCGAGCTCGCGATTAGCTGACATTTTATCCCACGTCTTTTTTAAATCAGTTAATTCCATGTTATTCCGCTTCTCTTGACATTAACTTTTTCAATTTTTTCTTCACCCGGTTCATTTTTACACGCACATAATTTTGAGTAATACCGGTAATTTCAGCAATTTCTTCGTACTTTTTATTTTCGAGATATAAGAGCACGATCGATTTTTCGACACCGGTAAGTTGAGCCACTGCCCGGTGTAAATGTTTTATATTTTCTTCAATTTCAGCATCGTAACCTTCATCTTTTATTTGAAAATTATCATAGGTCAATCGATTTTGATCTGGTCTGCGTTTTGTTTTTTTGAACGAAGTAATGGCCGTATTTAATGCAACCCGATACATCCAAGTCGAGAACTTCGATTCTTTTCTGAAAGAAGGAAATGATTTCCAGAGTTGCGCCACAATTTCCTGAAACAAATCATTGCGGTCTTCCTGATCATTGCAATAAATGTTACACACCTTGTGAATAATACCCTGATTTTTTTGAATTATTTGTATGAATTCCTTTTCCAAAACTGATTTATTAGTAACAGAAAACAAATAGAATTACAAGGAACAAGTTCCAAATCTCAAACAATTCCCAATTTACGTTTTCGATATTGTTATTGAAATAAAACATGCTCAAGACTAAAAGTATTAATTCCTTTTTAAAAAGAGAATTTCCTGTTCAGTCAGGAAACGCCATTTACCACGTGGCAGATTCTTTTTGGTTAATCCGGCAAAATAAACCCGATCCAGTTTTTTTACACGGTACCCAAAATGTTCAAAAATACGACGTACAATCCGGTTTTTCCCCGAATGAATTTCGATGCCCACTTCGGTTTTTTCTTCGTTGCTAATGTAGCTGATATCGTCCGATGAAATTGGCCCGTCTTCGAGTTCAATTCCATTAGCAATGTTTTCCAGATGTTGTCTTTCAACCGGTCTGTCTAACGAAACCTGGTACACTTTTTTCATGTTATGACTTGGGTGCGTCAGTCGTTTCGAAAGATCGCCATCGTTGGTAAACAAAAGTACTCCGGTCGTGTTTCTGTCCAATCTTCCTACCGGATAAATCCGTTCCTGGCAAGCTTCTTTAACCAAATCCATCACAATTTTGTCGGCGTGCGGATCGTCGGTGGTGGTTACAAAATTTTTGGGTTTATTGAGCAACAAATACACTTTCTTTTCTGGATTTAGTTTTCGCCCGTCGAAACGAACTTCGTCGTCGGGTTTAACTTTTACTCCAAGTTCAGTCACCGGTTTCCCGTTAACAGTAACCATTCCGGCAGCAATAAAAGTATCAGCTTCGCGCCTCGAACACACACCCGCATTTGCAATGTAACGATTCAAACGCATCTCGTCGGTATTGCTTTTTTTCTTTGGAATATTTCCGCTGGCGGCGGCTTTCGATTTTGAATAGGCTTTCCGAAAAGCCGGTTTTGACGGAGTAAAAGGTTTTTTCGATTCTATTTTTTTTCCCGATGATGAACTTTTTACCACCCGACTTTTACCAACCCGTTTTCCTCCTGCTTCGATTGGCTTTCTTTTATTGTAATTCTTTTTCATTCTTTTCGACAGATTTCTGCAAAGGTCGGAAATTTTCTGAATTTAATGGTGGTTTCAATTTTATCCATTAATTTAGATTCTAAACATTTACATTTGAATAATAAATAATAATAAATCCATTATGCAATCACACGAAATAGATTACAAGATAACAGGCCACGATGTACAGATGGTTGAGATAGAACTCGATCCGGGAGAAACAGTAATTGCCGAAGCCGGAGCCATGCTATACATGGAAGAAGGAATAGATTTTACCGCCCGCATGGGAGATGGTTCCAATCCAAATGCCGGATTTTTTGACAAAGTTCTTGCCGCCGGATCACGTTTAATCTCTGGAGAATCGTTGTTTCTAACTCACTTTACCAATCAGGGATGGGGCAAAAAACATGTTGCTTTTTCTGCGCCGTATCCAGGAACAATTATTCCAATCAACCTAAGACAAATGGGCGGACGAATTATTGTTCAGAAAGATGCATTTTTATGCGCTGCAATGGGAACAAAAATTTCCATCACTTTTAATAAGAAACTCGGAGCAAGCTTCTTTGGTGGCGAAGGTTTTATTCTTCAACAATTAGATGGCGACGGGAATGCATTTATTCATGCCGGAGGAACTGTAATTGAACGGCAATTAAATGGTGAAACACTTCGCGTAGACACCGGTTGTATCGTGGGATTCGAACCTTCGATAGAATACAGTATTGAGCAAGCAGGAGGATTACGATCGATGATTTTTGGTGGCGAAGGAATTTTTCTGGCCACCCTGCGAGGAACCGGAAAAGTGTGGCTGCAAAGTATGCCGATTCGTAAACTTATTGCCGAACTTTCTCCACGAGGAGGGAACTTAAGAAAAGAAGCCCGCCCGGGATTGCTCGATGGCCTACTCGAAAGATAAAATTTCTCTTCCCGAATTCAATTCATTATACGGATGAACTTATTTGTTCAATTTAGTTCAATTCTGAGCTTTATTGTTAAATTGCAAGTTTAATTTATCCAATTTATGAATGACTAAAATAAAATGTAAAATCTTGCTGTTGCTCCTCTTTTCAGTGATATATGGGAAAGGGTTTGCACAAGATATTACAGCGTCAATCGATTCTGCTTTTGCTTTATTTCAGACCCGTCCTCCGATGGAAAAACTGTATTTACAATTGGATAAATCGACTTATAATTCGGGTAATACAATATGGTTCAAAGGATATTTGTTAACGTCAACCAGACATCTTCCGTTGGCATGGAGCAAATTTATTTATGTCGAACTTTTTAATTCCTCCGATTCAATTATTTATCGGAAAAAAATAAAAGAACAAGATGGCGTATTTTCCGGGAACATGAAACTGGAGACCGATATTCCCAGAGGCGATTATACGATTCGTGCCTACAGTTCGTGGATGTTAAATGCCGGACTCGATTTTGTTTTTCGAAAAACTATCCACATCAGCAATTTTCAAAGCGATAATTTTGAATCGCAAATCGAATTTCAAAAAGAGGAAAACGGAAAAACAAAGGCTATCATTTCCTTTTTCGACAAACAAGGAACACCGCTTGAAAAAACACGTATAAACTGTTCGATTCGGCTCGATGGAGAAAAACTGGGAACACTCGATCGAACGACCGATTCCGAAGGAAAAATCCAATTCAATTTTATAAAAAAAGAAGATAAACCCGAGAAGCAATTTATTGAAGTTGTTTTTGAAAAAAGCAATAAATCTTACCGAAATAGATTTTTTATTCCTCCCACACACGAAAACGATTTCGACATACAATTTTTCCCTGAAGGCGGAGAATTAATTGCCGGATGCGAAAATCAGATTGCATTTAAAGCCATCGACCAAACAGGATATTCCACCGAAATTTCCGGACTTATTATTGCCGACGAAAAAGATACAATAACAAGCATTGAAAGCCGGCATCGTGGAATGGGAGCCTTTTTTCTTTCGCCCGAAAAGAACAAAAAATATACGGCGACAGCGACCAGTTCAACAGGCGTTACCAAAACATTTTTACTCCCCGAAATCTCAGAAAAAAATGCTGCACTAAGTTTTGTACAAAGCCGCAATTCGATTCGTTTAAAAATACGAACCAGCGACGACAGCCTTAAAAGCAATTATTATTTTTTGGCTCATTCATGCGAGAACCTCTTGTTCTCACAAAAAATCGAAAAAACAGAATACAACATTCCTACACTAAATCTTCCCGAAGGAATTATCAATTTTGTGCTTTTGGATGAAAACAAAAATCCGGTGTCGAGTCGCATGGTATTTATAAAAAAGCCAAATCCGGTGGCGGTTGCAGTGTTGATCGACAAAGACAATTATAAAAAACGCGAAGAAGTCTCGTTATCGGTTGTCCTTCAAAAAAGAGATACAATGGTTCGGGCAAGTAATTTTTCGATTGCAGTGACCGACGATCAAGTGGTACAAACCAATGCCTTGAGCGACAATATTTTTTCCAGTCTTTTATTAACGTCCGACCTCAAAGGTTTTGTTGAAGATCCGGCTTTTTATTTTCAGGACAATGCAGATTCTACCAACCAGTTTCTCGATTTTTTGATGCTCACTCAAGGCTGGCAGCGATTTAAGCTGGAAAATGTACTCGCGCAAAATCTTCCAAAACCCGACTATTTTCTCGAGCGCGGACAAACCATTTCGGGGCATTACGAAAAACGATTTTTGAGTAAACGCGGTCCAACAGAAATTACTGCACTTTCGTTTCGGCCATTAATTAGTGCATCGACACAAACCAACGACGACGGTTTTTTTATTTTTAATGAACTTGATTTCCCTGACAGTACCAGTTTTACGATTCAGTCGCAACGCTACTCGAGCATTAAACAAGAACCGGCCGGTGTTATTACACTATATAAAGACACTTTTCCACCCTTTTCAAATTCCCGCTTCAAGCGAGAGAAAGCAAATCTTTTGTATGGAGAATTTTTGGAGAAAGCGAAAGAAAGAATGTATTACGAAGGCGATGGACGAATGATTTTACTCGACGAATTTGTGGTTACAGGCGAAGACAAAAGCAAAAATTATAGAGTTGAATATGGGATTTCGAGCAATATTATAGATGAAGCTGAGATTGCCAAAAAATTCCCAGTTTCGCGAACAGCCGAATTTATTGTAAAAACGCTGCCCGGAGTTTCGTTTCAAAACGACCAGGTTTTTATCAGAGGAAATCGGATTCCTGCCGAAATAATGGTCGACCGGATGTTAACCGAATTAAGTTCGCTTACCTTAATTCGATCGGAAGACATTGCCAGTTTGGTGATCATAAAAGGTGCCGGAGCCGCGGTTTACAGTCAGAACGGTGGAATGGGCGGTGTCATTCTGATCAACCTGAAAGAGGGTGGAAGTTTTGAATCTAAAATTCAGGGCATCGAAGAATATAGTCCGCTTGGTTATCAAAAAGCGCTTGAGTTTTATGTGCCAAAATATGAAGTCGATTCGGTGCGAAAGTCAAAAGATCCGGACATGCGAAGTACGATTTACTGGAATCCGAACATAAAAATCGATAAAAGAGGAATCGCAAAACTGAACTTTTATACCACCGATCCAAACACGACCTACACTTATATTTTGGAAGGAGTTACAAGTTTGGGCGAAATCTGTCGTTTTGTGGGAAAAATGAAACGTAACGAACAGTAAAAGTTTAAAGCTAAAAGAAACAAAAGTTGCTGCAATAAAGACTGTGGCTGCCAACTCCCTTTTTTACACCACTCCCGGCAAACTAATTCCTTTAATTTTTCGGTACAAATCGAGGGCAAAAATATCGGTCATTCCCGAAACAAAATCAACAATCGACTGAATTCTCAAATAATTTGAATCGCTTTCCGTTTGATATTGTTGTGGCAAAAGCGAAAGTATTTTTTTGCTGTACATGTCTTTCGGATTCATAATAGCGCCCACAAATTCTTCGAGTAAAGTGCCGATAATTTTATAACCCGCAATTTCAATTTCAACTACCGAACGGTGCGCATAAACCTGCGAGTACGAAATATCTTTTACCGTATTCATCGCTTCTGCTTGTTGGTTTTGTAAACTGCCAATTAAACTTCCCGAAAAATTACCGGCGATAATTTCATCGCGGTTTTCGTTAAAAATCCGCGAACTTTCGTAAATCAGTTTGCCAATTACTCCGGCCCTTAAATAACTAATTTGCTCGTTTTTATCAGAAACTTTTTTCATTGTTTTGTCGATACTCACCAAACTCTTTTTATCCTGTTCAGAATCATAAAATCCAAGATAAAGATCTTTGGTTTGATCAAAACTCAAAATTCCCAATTTAAAGGCATCTTCCAAATCCATCACCTGGTAACAAATATCGTCGGCGGCTTCCACCAAATAAACCAAAGGATGCCGCATAAAACTTTCGGGATTATCGGCCCGGGCATCGATTTGCAATTCGTTGGCAATCTTTTTATAATCTTCTTTTTCGGATTGAAAAAAGCCAAATTTTGGTTTTTTTGCCCACACCGATTCAAAGGGGTATTTTACAATCCCGGCGAGTGTTGAATAGGTAAGCGCAAAACCACCCGGTCGTTTTCCGTTAAACTGATGCGTTAACAAACGGAAGGCATTGGCGTTTCCATCGAAATGCGTAAAGTCTTTCCACTCGCCTTCGCTCAATGGATTTTCGAATTCGCGTCCTGCACCTTTCAAAAAGAAATTTGAAATGGCCGCTTCGCCCGAATGTCCAAAGGGCGGATTTCCAAGGTCGTGCGCCAGACAAGAAGTGGAAACAATGGTTCCAATTTCAGAAATAAATGGATTTTCGGGATATTCAGCAATTAGCTTTTCGGATAATAAATTCCCCAACGAACGACCGACACTCGCTACTTCCAGGCTGTGAGTGAGTCGGTTGTGTACAAAAATATGCTCTGGCAAAGGGAAAACCTGTGTTTTATTTTGCATCCTTCTGAATGGCGACGAAAAAATAATCCGGTCGTAATCGCGCTGAAATTGTGTGCGGTCTTCTGCTTTGTTCGACGAAGTCCAGCCTTCCATTCCCAGCCGTTTTGTTGAAAGTAATTGATTCCAATCCATGGTTCTAAAAATTCTGATGCGAAAGTAATTGATTTTATTTTAGAATTAAATTCAGGCTTGTGATTTCTACACCGTTCGGCTCACCAAGCTTTTAAAGGATATAAGTTGAGTAACTCTTTACTTGCCTGGCCAATTCCCGCGCACGATTATTTGTAATTTCATTGAGTCGCTCCCAAAATTTTGGACCATGATTTTTTATTTCTGTATGAACCAATTCGTGTAATAAAATAGAATCGATCAATTCATCGGGCAATTTCATCATTTGTAAATTTAAACTGATGTTATTTTTCGACGAACAGGATCCCCAGTTTCGTTTATTGTTTCTGATGGTGACTTTTTGATAGCTGAAACCAAAATCTTCGGCGAGTTGTTTTAAGCGAGGAGGCAATATTTTTTTTGCTTCGAAGCGATAAATCTGCACCAAAACATCTTCAATGTATTTTTGCGAAATGGCTGTATCAATGTCTTTTACCGTTATCAATACCTTTCCTTTTTTTGTTTCAACACTGTATGTATCACCTGCCTCAAATTCAACAGAATACAACTTTGTTGCCATTTTTGTATCCAGCGTAATTCGATTTCTGTGCGTTTCCATTTTTTGCTGTTGCTGCCGAATCCAGGCT
>JBNKOT010000505.1:0-3422 GCA_050294855.1 Draconibacterium sp.
ATTTCTCCCGAAAGGTTAGTTGGGAATTGTTCTTTTAATGCATCTCCGTTAAGAATATGGAATTGATTCTCCATTTTATTTTTTAAATTCTATTAATTCAATCGGTGCTCCGTTGTGTTCAATCATTGCAACTCTAATACCTTCTGCGGGTGGATTAGGTTCTGTAATTATGTTTACATTTCGATGTTTGAGTTCAAAATCCAAATCTTCCACTTCAAAAGCCAGGTGCGGCACTTTTTGAATTAATGGATGAATTGGACTGTCTTTTTCAAAACGCATCCATTCAACACCAAACGGACTGGTTGAGAACCCCGAAACATAAAAACCAAATTGAGGCAGGTAGGTTTCGTTTGGCATTCTTATATTCGTTGGAATTCCCAGATGATGATATTTCCAGCCCCAACTTTCTGTTGCTTCGGAAAGTTCGTGTTCCAACCTGATTGTTTTTGTCATGTTCAAATGTACAAAAAACTGAAGATTAGAAAGCAAAAACGCCCTTTCGGGCGTTTTAAAATATGATTGGGTATTTGGTGTTTTTATCTTGATCGACGTTGTTTTGGAGCACCTTCGTTGCGTGCAAATTTTCTGCGCCGACTGCTTGAACTGTTGCCGGATCCTTGTCCTTGTCCTTGTCCTTGTCGCTGACCTTGTCGCTGCGGTTTGCGTTTCGGACGCTGTCTTTGGTGGTCTTGCCGCTGTTCTTTTTTCTCTGCCGGATCTTCTTTACCGTCGTTTATATACGGATGATCATCGATAACCGTTATCCGTTGATTGATCAGTTTCTGAATGTCGCGTAAATACGGTTTTTCATCGGTGTCGCAAAATGAGAGCGCAAAACCGCTGGCACTAGCACGTCCGGTTCTGCCGATCCGGTGTACATAGGTTTCCGGAATATTGGGCAAATCGAAATTAATAACCAACGAAAGTTCTTTTACATCGATTCCGCGGGCAGCAATATCGGTTGCAATCAAAACTTTTGTTTCGCCGCTTTTAAAATTTGTAAGTGCACGCTGACGCGCTCCTTGCGATTTGTTCCCGTGAATTGCTTCGGCAATAATATCCGATCGTTTCAGGAATTTTACAATTTTATCGGCACCATATTTTGTGCGCGAAAAAACCAGGCACGATTCGTAATCTGCTGTTTTCAACAAATGCGAAAGCAATTTTGGTTTGTTCTTTTTTGAAACAAAATAAACCGCTTGTTCCACTCTTTCTGCGGTGGTTTGTTCCGGTTTTACGGTAACTTTTTCAGGGTTTCCTAATATCTTTTGCGAGAGTTCAACAATGTCGATTGGCATGGTTGCCGAAAAGAAAAGCGATTGCCGATTTGTTGGCAGTTGTGCAATTAATTTTCTGATGTCGTGGATAAAACCCATGTCGAGCATGCGGTCGGCTTCATCCAAAACAAAGTATTCAACGTTTTTCAGTGAAATAAATCCCTGATTCATTAAATCCAGAAGTCGGCCCGGTGTTGCAATCAAAACATCGATACCTTTGCGTAAAGCCTGTGTTTGTCCGCCTTGTTTTACTCCACCAAAAATTACGGTGTTTTTAAGTCCGGTATATTTCCCGTATTTCGTAAAACTTTCTTCAATCTGAATAGCTAACTCGCGTGTTGGGGTGACAATCAGCGCTTTAATTTTTTTATATTTACTATTGTGATGGTTGTCGTTGTACAAATGCTGCAAAATTGGAATGGCAAATGCAGCCGTTTTTCCGGTGCCGGTTTGTGCTACTCCCAATAAATCTTTTCGTTTTAATAAAATGGGAATCGATTTTTCCTGAATCGGTGTTGGTTGTGTGTAGCCCTCCTTGTCAAGTGCTCTTAAAATGGGGTCAATTAATTCTAATTCTTCGAATGTCATATTTTCTTTATAAAGGGCGCGAAGGTAAGCTAAATGTTCCGATATATTTGATTTTGAGCTAAAATGAGCTTCAATGCTAATTGAATGTTGCCTGGCATATTCCGATTTCCATTAAAAATGATGCATCACAATATTAAAATTATCTTTGTCGCGATTATAAACAATTCTGTTTCAGAAAAGAGCCGTTAAATGTTTTAGGGCTGTGTAATTTGTTTATTTTAAGAGAATTCAGTCTGATACATAAAAACAAAAAAAGAAGATGAAAAATTTTGAAGAGCTGGGAATTAGCAAAAAATACATTAAAGGATTAAATGAACTTGGAATTATTACACCAACTTCGATACAAAGCAAAGTAATTCCGATTTTGCTCAATTCGATAACCGACCTGGTAGGACAGGCGCAAACCGGAACAGGAAAAACAGCGGCTTACGGTTTGCCACTTCTTCATAAAATTAATCCGGGGCAACAGAAAGTTCAAGGTTTAATCCTGTGTCCTACACGCGAATTGGGGCAACAAATTGCAAAACAGTTGTTCAAATTCACTAAATATTCATCAAAAATATTTACTGAAGCCGTATACGGTGGCGCACCCATCGAACGACAAATTGTGGCGCTAAAACGGCCAACACACATTGTTGTGGCTACTCCAGGTCGGTTAATCGATTTGGTAAAAAGAGAGGCTATTGATTTAAGCGACGTAAAAACCGTGATCTTGGATGAAGCCGACGAAATGTTGAGTATGGGTTTTAAATCGGAGTTGGATGAAATTCTGAGTCACCTGAAATCGGCTGAAAACAAGTGGCTTTTTTCGGCCACCATGCCACAGGGAATCAAACAAATTGTAAACAGTCATTTGGCAAAAAATGCGATTCGGATTGAAGTTGACGAAAAAGATGTAGTGAATAAAGACATCGAACACCAATATTTAATTTGTGAAGAACGCGATAAACTTCATGCACTTTTACAATTTTTAAAAGTTCAGGGAGCAAACCGGGGTGTAATTTTTTGCAGAACCAAAGCTGTCGCAAAAAAACTGGCTTTACAATTAAATGCTAAAAATGTGGCTGCCGATGCCATTCATGGCGATTTAATGCAAAAAGAACGCGACAAAGTGATGCGTGCCTTTAAAAACAAAAGTCTGAAATATTTGGTAGCAACCGATCTTGCCGCACGTGGAATCGACATCGAAGCACTTTCTTTTGTGGTTCACTACCAGTTGCCCGACAAAGACGAATATTTTACCCACCGAAGCGGAAGAACAGCGCGCGCCGGTAAAAAAGGTATTTCCTTGTGTTTGGTAACATCGCCCGAAATGAAACAAATTAAGTTTTACGAAAAATCGTTAGGACTCAGCTTTCATCAGATTCGAAATGCCGAATAGAAAAGTCTGTTTGATACCTCCTTAACTCTGCTGCAATCTGGCTCGTTTTTTTGTATGCAACTATGCACCAACCTGAGATAATTAAAATTTTTTGAGTAGTTTTTAATAGAAAAAGGGCAACTCAACAGTTGCCCTCCTAAATGTTAACCCCCAAACACACAATACCAGAAATGGTA
>JBNKOT010000506.1:0-2088 GCA_050294855.1 Draconibacterium sp.
TTCCCGAATTATAAATCCATCTTCTTTTAGTAATTCCAGAATTTTCTTTATTTGCGAAGAACCGCATTTTTCAACAAAACAAAAGGATTAACTGGACTCTCGCCGGTTGAATTTACACGAAAATTTAGACTCCAGATTGCAAGCAAACATTTATCCCGAAATAATTTCTGTGTGGCAGAAGCCGCCTACCTCTCTGGTTTTAGCAATGTAAAATACTTTACCAAATGTTTTAAAAAGGAATTTGGTGTTCATTCAAGCGATTAAAAAAAAACAAAAACAGAAGTCTTCAACGGTGCCGTTACAACAAAAATTACTTATTGAAACCTTGGAATAAAGAAGTTTTTTAAAAGAAAAGAAATATCATTTCCGTACTTGATTCAATCTTTAATTCGCTGAAAACGTTCTGAATATCCTCAAAAAAATGTTTTTTATTTTGAAGGTGCGCACTTATTTGTTTTGATGTTTCAACCGGAAAATAATCGCCCGAAATTACACATTCTTCAATAATTCCTTTTTTTACATCGAGTTGAATCGAAAGTGATTTTCCATCAACTTCAACTTCGTTTTTAAAGTTGTATTTGGGCGAATAACCAAAATTCCAGTCCCAATTTCGAAATTTTTCGGCCACCAGAATATTTATTTTTTGAATGTCGGTTTCGTTCATTTCATAAAAACGACTTTCCGGTTTTTCAACTTGAACATCGATCAGAAAACGAATAAATTCAGTTATTTCCAATTTATTTTTAAGGAAAGACGAAATATTGGCCACTTCGCTTCGGTTCGATTGTACGGCTTTACTTTGGTATTTTCCGGGAACTACTTTTATCGCTTGCCCCAGGTTTTTTAAATCGGAATTATAAAGTAAAGTTCCATGGTGCAGCACCCGGTTTTTAAAAACATGTTCGGCATTTCCCGACACTTTTTTTCCTTCAATCAACAAATCGTTCCGGCCCGAAGTTGTGGCTTCGATCCCCAGTTTTGCCAGCGCTTTAATAACTGGTTCAGTAAAGATTCTAAAACTGATTTCTGCCGGGCTTTTTACGTTTTTAATAAACGAAAAATTTACATTTCCCGAGTCATGAAAAACCGTACCTCCACCCGAAATCCGTCGTGCAACCGTAATATTTTTTTCTCTCACAAAAGGGTAATTTATCTCGCCCAGCGCATTCTGATGTTTACCAACAACAACCGTGTCTTCGCTTTGCCACAGCATAAAAATGTCTTCATTAAAATTTTTTAACAGGTATTCTTCGGCAGCAAGGCAAAAATAGGGATCGGTATTTTTAAGGTGAATACAAAGCATTTTAAATCAAAATATGTTAATCGTAAAGATCACTTACAATTTGCGATTTACAAAATGTAAGTTACAAAATGCGCTTTTAATTTTATAAAACTGTTTATTATAAACTATTTCAAATTCTTTTGGGGTTGGTCAACACTTTTTCAAACTTTCTTCGTTCTTATTTCAATCCTTAAGTTCGCAAATATTATGTTTCGCTGCCATAGATTTGTTTCGTTAAATCAAATAAAAAAATCAAATTATGAAAACAGTAAAATTATTTTTTGGGATGTTCTTTTTTGTTGCAATCACCTTAAACCTAAATGCACAAATGGTTCAGAAATCTGGATTAAAAAATGAAGGAACCATTCAACAAAATACAATTTTTAGAACAAGTAATTCAATTGAATTGCGAGGTACTTCAGACATAAGAGAAATTAAGATTGAAGTTACAGATGAGGGTTGTAATTTTAGTTTCGACCTTTCCGGAGAAATTCAACACGGAAGTTTAAAAATTGAAATATTTGATCCAAAAGGAAAAAAACGTGGAAGTTTTTCAACAGGAATTCAAACTGAAAATAATTTAGTTAAACCCGAAAATCAAAAAAAAAGCAATTATGAAGAAAGAATTCGGGGAGAAATAATGCAGCAAAATGCTTCATCCGGAGTATGGATCATTAAAATAATACCTACCAATGCACACGGGAATCTTAATTTTAGAAATCAGCAATCTTCAAATATTAAAATCAAAAATTCTAAAAAATAGAGATGACTTGTCGAAATTACCGGAGATTTTATTTCAGAATTGT
>JBNKOT010000507.1:0-2541 GCA_050294855.1 Draconibacterium sp.
CCCCCTTAATTTTCGAAATATGATCATCGAAACAAATTCTTATCCCCGTGCAGCAGTGATCGGAAACCCCTCCGACGGCTATTTTGGAAAAACAATTGCTTTTGTTTTTTCGAATTTCAATACAAAAGTTCAGCTTTATCAAACGCCGGAGCTCGAGATTAAACCGCAGCAGCTCGATAGTACTTCATTCAAAAATATTAAAGGGCTGGTAAAAGACATCAACTTTGCCGGTTATTATGGTGGAATGCGCCTGATTAAAGCAACCATAAAAGTTTTTTATGAATATTGTCAGGCAAAAAATATTCAAATTGCAAGCAAAAATTTTACGATTCGTTACGATTCGAATATTCCCTTACGATTGGGACTTGCCGGATCGAGTGCTATTATAACTGCATGTATGAAGGCACTTTGTTTGTTTTTCGAAATTTATATCGAACCGGCAACATTTGCCAATCTCGTACTTTCGGTTGAAACCAAAGAACTTGGAATTTCTGCCGGATTACAGGATCGGGTTGCTCAGGCTTTCGAAAAACCTGTTTTTATGAATTTTTCGAAAGACATAATGAAAAAACAAGGTTACGGCGAATACCAGGTTTTGAACACTCAAAACTTTCCCAATTTTTACATTGCCTATCGTAAAAATCTTTCGGAAGGCACTGAAGTTGTACACAACAACCTCCGCGCCCGTTTTAATATTGGCGAAGAGGTAGTTTTAAAATCGATGCTACGCTGGGGAGAAATTACTGAAGAATTTAAAGCTGCACTCGAGAAAGGCGACAGTATTTCAATGCACAACTTAATCAACGAGAATTTTGATTTAAGAAAAGCTTTGATTCCGATTTCAAAAGGAAACATCGAAATGGTAGATTTGGCAAGATCGGTTGGTGCAAGTGCAAAATTCACAGGCTCGGGAGGCGCAATTATTGGTACTTACACCGACGAAAAAATGTACAGTCAGTTAAAAGACAGCATGAATAATTACGAAATAGACGTAATAAAACCCAATATAGTTAACACTTAAAAAGATGATAAAGAAAGCAGTTATTCCGGCAGCAGGATATGGGACACGATTTTTACCCGCAACCAAATCGCAACCAAAGGAAATGATTCCGATTATTGACACACCGGTAATTCAATATGTTGTTGAAGAAGCAGTTTCCAGTGGAATTACCGACATTTTAATGATTATTGGAAGAGGAAAAAGAGCCATCGAAGAACATTTCGATCGCAGTCCGCTTCTGGAAGAATCCTTACTAAAAAAACAAGATCTTAAAATGCTCGATAAAATTCGTTCGATCTCCGACATGGCGAACATTCATTTTATCTGGCAAAAAGAAATGAATGGTTTGGGCGACGCAATTCTGCATGCCAAACACCACGTAAACAACGAACCGTTTGTTATTCTGCTTGGCGATACTTTAGTACAAAGTAAAGATGGCCCGATAACAAAACAGTTGATCGATGTGTACGAAAAAAACAATGGTTCTGTTATTGCACTCGAAGAAGTAAAACCGGCTCTGGTTCACCGATACGGAATTGTTGACGGAGACATGATTTCTGAAAACGTGGTAAAAGCAAAAGACTGGATCGAAAAACCGTCGATCGAAGAAGCACCGTCGAACCTGGCGATTGCGGGTCGGTATTTGTTTACTCCTGAAATTTTTGATTACCTGGAAAAAACTCTTCCTGGAAAAAACGATGAGATTCAACTCACCGATGCCATGCGCGAAATGGTAAAAGACCACCCGATGTATGGAAAGAAATTCGATGGAAAAAGATACGACATAGGTAACAAAATGGGATTTCTCAAAACCAACATTGAATTTGGGTTAAAGGATTCTGAAGTTGGCGCATCGTTAAAAGACTGGATTAAAGAATTGGCCAAGGACCTCTAGCTGTGAGCACCAAAAACTGAAACAGCAAATCACAAATAATTTCCAAATTCGTAAAAACCCCAAATTATACGATCGAAAATATAATAAAGAAAATTCTTAAAGTTGACTATCTCCATGGCAAAGCCCTCGAGGAATTCTTTTGATTACATCCTTCATTATTAAAACTAAATAAGGATTTATTTTGTTTTTGCAATTTATTTGAAAATTGATACTTGCAAATTGGAATTTCTTATCTTTGCACCACTTTTCTAAGGGGCTGACTGGTTTTGACAGCGGGTAGAAGGGAGAAGTAAGCATGTCGGGTTTTGGTTGTTGACCCGTAAAAAATAATAATCAAAACCACAATTGGCGAAAATAATTACGCTCTTGCTGCGTAAGCGAATTAAGTAGCTTACACTTTATTCCGGCACTAGGTGCTGGAACGAGACATCGCCCGGATGCTATTGCTTTGAAGCGGTCCGATCAGGCGGTGCAAGTAAATCGAAGCTAGTTTAGGTGAGGCTCTGGCACTTTTACGAAAATAAAGGAGATAAGGTAATGGTTGGTGGCTTTGATCCTGCTGTTACTCGAAAATTAAATCAGAGATAAACATGTAGAAAGCTTGTTGTTTCCTCGTTTGGACGCGGGTTCGACTCCCGCCAGCTCC
>JBNKOT010000508.1:0-4884 GCA_050294855.1 Draconibacterium sp.
TGAATCGTATTTTGCCTGCAAATGTTTGGCGACGCCTAAAAATTTTAAGGCTTCAAGTTTAAATTCTAAATCTGAATCTGTGGTCGAAATTTCAAGTAATTCTTTTGCATGAATCTCCATTTTCACCGCTTCGTGTTTCGCCAAATTCGCTTTTATATATACGAGCAACGAGTCCTTCTGAGATGCATTCGCGAATATTGAAAAGTTTACAAAGCAAAAAATCAATACCCATTTTTGTTGATTGAAATACATTATTTGCTGGTTTTACACATCATAATAACACCTGGTGTTTTGAAAAGTTTAACCTTTTATTTATTGCACCTTAAATGCGTTTAAAATTTTTACATCCCACCCGCAATGGCTGCAATTTTATCGAAAACCTTGAAAGGAAAAATATCACCAAAAAAATCAACCACACCAATTTTATTTATAAATCGATGAGATTGTAGCACAGTATTTGTAAAGTGTATCAAATAGTTTACAATTTTAATAAATGAGAAAAACGATAATCTGGACATTGGGCATTTTACTTGGATCGGTTTTGGCTTACACAGCCTGGAACATTATTATGACACACAATTTTTTAATGGGCGAAACAAAAGTAGTGTCGGGTAAAGTGATTGAAGTTTTTCCGTCAAAAGAGGTAAAAAGTTACACCCGAAAAATAAAATATGTTTATACGGTTAACGGTCAGTTTTACTCCGACTTTGAGAAACTTGGAACAAAAGACAAAAAACAGTTGATCGGGAATGATTTAAAAATTGCCTATTCGATCAAAAATCCGAAAAGAAACCGAATTGTCAAACATTTAAATAATTATAGCCACTCCGAAAGCGTAAAATATTATTCGAATATCGAGAATGGTTACATCCAAATGGATCTGATCAATGGTATTTTTAAGTACAAAGAATACATCGATGGTGGAAAAATTGCCCACGATTATGTTGGAGAATACGAAGTGGTAGACGATTCATTAAAATTTAATCATTATCTTTTTGGAATAAAAGAAAACACTCAAAAACCTAATTTATTTGTGTTTGATTCCAGGAATCCAACCCGATTGATAGAGTCTGACACCAACGGTGTTTTTATTCGGGTGGATAAGAAACGAAGATAAACGCCTCGCTTTTGAACGAAAAAATGATTAAAACTGCATTAAAATATCAGGATCTAATCGCCCCCTGCGGAATGAATTGTGGTCTTTGTATCGGACACCTTCGCGAAAAAAAACCTTGTGATGGCTGCTTTGCTAAAAACGATAATAACAAACCCAAAAATTGTCGTAGTTGCAGTATTGTTAATTGTGATTACCTCAAAAAAACAGCGTCAGGTTTTTGCTTCGAATGTCCTTCTTTTCCTTGTAATCGATTAAAAATCTGGATAAAAGATATCGCACCAATTACGGAATGAGCATGCTTAAAAACCTTGATTTCATTGAGAAATATGGGCTTGATAAATTTTTATTGAACGAAGAAAAAAGATGGACATGCAAAACTTGCGGACACGGATTAAGTGTACACCGAAAGTATTGCTTAAGTTGTAAAACAGCGGTTACAAAAATGCGGTTAGAAGACTAAAAATACAGTTGATTTTAAATAAGATTTCTCAAAATCCGGGAATCTTAATTGCACTTCTTATTTTCCGTTTTTCAAAGTGACTATTTATAAAGAAGATTCAAAACAAATATTGTTTCATGAATTAACAAATAATTTAAACATTTTAAGAAACCGAGTGTTGATAGTTACAACTATTTGATGCAATTTTTTAATGATCTTTGAAAAAGAGCAAACCACCTTTTCATTCAAATAAACTGAATGAGAGTTTTGAATACCGAACTAAAGTTCTTGAAAAAACATTTCTAAAATGAGACTCTGGTCGATCCATCCAAAATATTTAGACAGCAAAGGTTTGGTGGCACTTTGGCGCGAAACACTCCTGGCAAAACATGTACTTGCCGGACATAAGAAAGGATATAAAAATCATCCGCAATTAGACCGCTTTAAAGCATCGGAACTAGCGCTTGATAAAATTAATCAGTATTTGTCAGAAGTATTTCAGGAAGCGGTACAACGTGGCTATAATTTTAATAAAGAAAAGATCGACTGGAATTTTAAAACTTCGAAATTGAAAGTTACCAAAGGGCAAATGAAATATGAACGAACTCATCTATTGAATAAACTACAGGAACGCGATTTAAAAAAATACGAAGCGTTACAGCATATAATTGATTTTGAACCTCACCCACTCTTTACAGTTGTTTCGGGAGAAATCGAAAGTTGGGAAATCCTTTAAATTCCGGTATCAACTTAAATACAAAGCAATTGAAACACCGATAAACGTTCCGATGATGTATCCGAGAATACCCACCAGAATTGCCGGAGTTACCATTTTTTTCTGCCCCAAAGAAGCTGCCATTGGAGCTGCTACCGATGGCCCCATAATATTGGCAGCCGACGAAACGATAACTTCGTAAACATCGAGTTTAAAAAGTCTTGCCAGCGCCAGCATCAATAATAAATGGAAAAACATGATGGTCATATAGAATCCAAGAACCGGTAATCCAACATGCAGAATATCCTGCAAATTTGAGGCTGCACCAATTGCTGCCAGAAAAATATACATCATCCACAAACCAATTGAGAAGGCAGTGTTTTCAAGCTTTTTTAATGCCTTAGGAAATAAGTTGGCAACTACCACTGCAAATATTGTAATCAATAAAATACTCAGGTTTAGTTGAGTGTGAATTACATTTTGCAAGAGCGGTGCAAGCAAATTTCCGGCGCCTGCAACCAAAAGCGCGATAAAAACCGAAACAGCAATGCTTTCGATCGTAATTTCACTTTTTGTTTCTTCTTTGTGAATGGCAACCACCTCAACAACTTCCGTTTTCTGCAGTGCAAAAAGACGTTTTAAAAGCGCAATCGAGGGAACAAAAAATAGGAGCAACACATAAATATTTGCTGCAAAATTATCGATAGCAATCGTTGCTGTAAAAAGTGGACTAGTGCTGAAATTCAGAATTTCTGCGGTTGCTACAAAATTAACACTTCCACCAATTAAAGTAGCTGCAATTACCCCGGCAGTGTTTCCTGAACCCTCGCCCAAATCGATTAAATGATAAGCAAGAAAAGAGCCCAAAACAATACCAATTGCACCAATAATATACGCGATTAATAATTTTCCGCTCTCCTTTACTATTTTAATGAGATTCGAGCTAAAAAGCATCAGCGGAATGGCAACCGGAATAAAAAAATCGAAAATCATATTATACACTTCCACATTAATATCGGCTTTAGAGGCCACCGGTACAACTCCGGTCATCGATAATACCGACATCGAAATCATTGTTACCAATATTCCGGATACTTTTCCAAACCACTTTTTGTGCTCCGAATAAATACCCAAAGCCGCGGCTCCAACCACAACTAAAAAGATAACCAAATGATTTTCGGGAGATATAAATGATTGCATATTTGATTCAAATTTCGATTAAAACCCGAATATATCCTGATTTTACGGAAATCCAAAACATTCGCTTTAAATGAAAAATAAAGTTGATCATTTTTTGAAATCACAGGCAGATCAATAAAAAAGTTATAACCATTAAACTGAAAGGCCCAACAAAAAAATACGCCTCTGATTCTTTCTCAAAGACGTATTAATTTAGTATAAAATTCTTATAAACAGAATGCTTTCAACAACATTTCCGATAGAAAGAACAACGGTTTTATGCTAAAAAAACCATATTTTAATATTTCCATTTATTGGCCAATGCAACCAACGAAAGCATCACCGGCACCTCTACCAAAACCCCTACAACAGTAACAAGTGCAGCCGGAGATTGCAAGCCAAACAAAGCAATAGCAACAGCAACGGCCAGCTCGAAAAAATTACTGGCTCCAATCATTGCTGCCGGAGAACAAATGGCATGTGGCAATTTTAATTTTCGTCCGCCAAACCAGGCTATAAAAAAGATAAAATAAGTTTGAACGACCAACGGAATGGCCACCAGCAAAATAATCAGCGGTTTTTCGCTTATTGTATTTCCCTGGAAAGCAAAAAGTAAAACCAGCGTTAACAACAATGCCAAAATAGATACAGGTTTAAATTTTGGTAGAAACTTTGTTTTAAACCAATCCTCTCCGCTACGTTTCACCAGAATTTTGTGTGTTAAATAACCGGCCAAAAGCGGCACAACAACAAATACAATTACACTTGCAACCAAAGTATCGTAAGGAATTTTAACATTGGTAATTCCCAACAACAGTCCTACAATCGGCACAAAAGCAACCAAAATAATCAGATCGTTAACAGAAACCTGAACGAGTGTGTAATTCGGGTCGCCATCGGTTAAATAGCTCCACACAAAAACCATGGCTGTACACGGCGCCGCCCCCAGCAAAATTGCTCCGGCAATGTACTCTCCGGCCATTTCGGGAGAAATAAAGGCCGCGTAAATTTTGGTGAAAAAAATCCAGGCAAAAAAAGCCATGGTAAAGGGTTTAATCAACCAGTTTATCACCAAAGTTAGCAGTAAACCTTTTGGACTTTTACCCACATTTTTGAGGCTCGAAAAATCGATCTGAAGCATCATTGGATAAATCATCAGCCAGACTAAAATGGCCACCGGAATATTTACTCCAAAAACTTCTAGTTTACTCAGAAATTGCACACTCTCGCCAGCAAAATTTCCAATTAAAATTCCGGCACCAATACAAAGAGCCACCCAGAACGTGAGGTATTTCTCAAAAAAACCAATCTGCTTTTCCGACATACTACTGCAATTGAGGTTTGATCTCTTCGAGATACATATTATAAAATTCGCGTTTTATTTCGTCGCGCACACGTTCGTATTCGCTCCAGATAAATTCCTCTGTACCGACG
>JBNKOT010000509.1:0-3489 GCA_050294855.1 Draconibacterium sp.
CGGGCAGGTTTTTTTGTGCACTTTTTCGAGGAAATATTGTTTCTACTAAAACGACTAATCCTGCCCTTAACATTTGAAAATGAAATTATGATTGATCCCAACATTTATGTCGGGGCCGTTCGAACACAAAAAAAAAGGTTCCATCCGTCGGTTGACGAACAGAACCATTTTTTTATAATGATTTAAAGAATATTCAGCTTAAATAATGGCTTCCATTGCTTCCATTGCTTCGCGCAATTCAGCACCAATTATTTCAACATCGCTATAACGAATTTCATCATTAATCTCAATCAATTCTTTGTTATCAACGTGTCCGTCTTTGCCTTCGTTAAAGTTTTTACCAATAACATTGGTATCAATTTTACTCATAAAATCTGCCAACAAAGGTTTACATGCATGGTCGAATAAATAGCAACCGTATTCTGCAGTATCCGATATTACACGATTCATTTCGAACAACTTTTTACGAGCAATTGTATTTGCAATAAGTGGTGTTTCGTGCAACGATTCGTAGTATGCAGATTCAGCTTTAATTCCGGCCTCACCCATTACATCGAATGCCAACTCAACACCAGCTTTTACAAATGCCACCATTAAAGTTCCGTTATCGAAATATTCCTGTTCGCTTATTACCATGTCGCCGGCAGGAGTTTTTTCAAAAGCAGTTTCTCCGGTAGCAGCACGCCATTTTAATAGATTTTCATCGCCATTTTCCCAATCTTTCATCATGGTAGACGAAAAAGTTCCGTCCATAATATCATCCATGTGATGCTCGAAAAGCGGACGCATAATTGTTTTTAATTCTTCGGCTAATTTAAATGCTTCAATTTTTGCAGGATTCGAAAGACGATCCATCATGTGTGTAATTCCACCCAATTTTAAAGCTTCGGTGGTGGTTTCCCAACCGTACTGAACGAGTTTTGATGCATAACCCGGGTCAATTCCTTTTTCAATCATTTTGTCGAAACAAAGAATAGAACCGGTTTGTAACACACCGCAAAGAATGGTTTGCTCGCCCATTAAATCAGATTTTACTTCGGCAACAAACGACGAATGAAGTACCCCTGCTTTATGACCGCCGGTGCCCACACAATATGCTTTTGCAATTTCCAATCCGTCTCCGTTTGGATCGTTTTCGCGGTGAACGGCAATTAACGTTGGAACACCAAATCCGCGTAAAAATTCAGCTCTAACTTCCGATGCAGGCGATTTTGGAGCAACCATAATTACAGTAATATCCGGACGGATTTGCATTCCTTCTTCAACAATATTAAAACCATGCGAATACGAAAGACATGCACCTTTTTTCATTAACGGAACAGCAGCATTTACAACCGGAGTATGATATTTGTCGGGCGTTAGGTTTAATACCAAATCGGCCGATGGAATCATCTCCTCAAAAGTTCCCACTTTAAATTTATTTTCGGTGGCATTCTGATACGAAATTTGTTTTTCATCGATTTCAACCTGACGAATTGCATACGAAATATCCAACCCGCTGTCGCGCATGTTTAACCCCTGTGCAAGTCCCTGGGCACCGCAACCAAGTACAACGATTTTCTTTCCAATCAGTTTGTTAACACCTTCCGAAAATTCGGATTCATCCATAAAATCACATTTTCCCAATTGTTCTAACTGAACTCTCAAAGGAATAGAATTGAAATAATTTGCCATTTTTATCTTTTTTAATGATTACTATTTTTATTCAAATTACGAACACCTTTCCAACTTAACAGCGAAGCGGTATCCTTGTTTACAAAGCAAGTAAATATTCATTGAAACCAGATGTAAAAATACATTATTTTTAGGTAATTTTCATGGATTTATAAAAACAGTTGCAAAACCATTCGCAAACGAATATTTTAATTTTCAGTCGGTTAAAAAAATAACAATATTGTTTTTTTGTAAGACTACTCCAAAGCTTTCGATCGATACTGAATCGGCGAAACGCCGGTTTCGCGTTTAAAGAATTTGGCAAAATAAGACTGGTCGGTAAAATTCAGATGTGCTGCAATTTCTGTCACACTCAGATTGGTGTGCACCAATAATCGTTTTATTTCGAGGAGTTGTTTCGACTTAATAATTTGCGACGATGTTTTGCCCGTTAATTGTGTTACCGTTTGTGTGAGATGGTTGGGTGTTAATGCCATTTTATCGGCGTACTGCGCTACCGACAAATTTTCGATGTAAAATTCCTCGACCAATTGAAAAAACTTTTTTACAACAATGTGCCCTTTCCCTTTATTCAAAACAGTTTCGTCGTTTTTATAAAGCGAAGCACTTGTGGTTAAAATCAGGTCGAGAACCGAACGAAGTAATTCAATCGAAAAATCCTGTCCTTTTTGAAGTTCAGCAATTCCCTTTTTGAATAAACTTTCGAGAAAAATAACATCCCTTTTATTTTCGAGCATCAATGGCGGATTATCTTGTCGGATGG
Organism: Draconibacterium sp.; assembly: GCA_050294855.1. Lineage (GTDB taxonomy): Bacteria > Bacteroidota > Bacteroidia > Bacteroidales > Prolixibacteraceae > Draconibacterium. Next base: position 2,438 of record JBNKOT010000509.1, read on the forward strand.
TAAAGAAGAAAGGAAATTCGATGAGCCGGTTTTGATTATTTTTATTGATCAGATAAAACTCCGAAGTGAAAATAAAAATATAACCTTCTATATCGGTTGAAAACTCAATTTTATGCGCTTGCCCGGGCGACATAAAAAAAATACAGGGAGGTTTTATTTCGTATTTATTTCCGTCGATTACATGAAATCCGGTCCCCTTTAACAAATAAAGCACTTCGAAAAAATCGTGACGATGCGGGTATTTCACACTGAAATGCCGGTTCGCATCAAATATTTCGACCTGAAATTGTTGACTTTCATTTTCGGAAGAACTAAAATTGTGCAAACTATAAACAGGAATATTTCCGGAATTCGATTTCATTATTTTCTTAGTTAAGCGAATATATAGAATTTTCAGTCAGGATTTCCTATTTTTAACCCGATGAAACAAAATCCGGCAATCAGAATACTAATCGTTACGTTTTTCCTGCTTTTTCAAGGACTATTTTCGAATGCAACGAATCCCCGCAAAGTTGGAAATTTATACGATTTTAAAACCTACAAACCTGCTGAATTTAATGAGTTTACAACCGGATCTCACAACGATTCTATTCATACATTCAATTTCCGTTATAAGGATAAAAAGCGGGGAATTAAACCTTACATCGCGCCTGCCCTGCTGATTACAACCGGAACTGCTTTACATTTATCGGAGCACACAAAATATCAGTTTCGGGACTGGATGCAAGAGCATTTTGCGTACTCAGGCCACATCGACGATTATATTCAATACGCACCCGTTTTAGCGGTTTATTCGTTTAATGCACTTGGAATAAAAGGTAAAAATAATTTCGGAAACCGCACCGCGCTTGCTTTGAAAAGTTTTTTACTCAACGATTTAATTGTAAGTAATTTAAAAACCTGGACAAAAACAGAACGCCCCAACGGAGCCATGCGATCGTTTCCTTCGGGACACACTTCGTTTGCATTTGCCATGGCGCAATTTATGCACAAAGAATACGGAGAGCAAAGCATCTGGTACAGTATTGGTGCGTATTCGTGCGCAACAACAG
>JBNKOT010000510.1:0-2096 GCA_050294855.1 Draconibacterium sp.
CGTGCGACACGTCGTTTACTTTGTATAGATCAGCTTGCCCTCCGCCAATGATAAAAATATTCATAACATTGGCCACATCCCGAACTAAAAATGGATTATTCGGGTCGGTAGTTTTAAAGCCGTCTACACTAAAAGAATAACTGTACAATTCGGGCGCCAGAACTTCGGTGGTAAACGACCAAATTCCGTTTTCTCCTTTTGTCATTGCCACCGAACCCGGAGTCCATCCTTGTGCAGGCATCCAGTCTCCCGAAAGCGTTACTTCGCTCGCGTTGGGTGCCAAAACACGAAATATTACTGTATTATCGCTTTTAACTTCAGGCGAAATTATTTCCTGCCCGCCAAACAACGATTGTTGCGAAAAACCCGTGAGTATTGACATGATAAAAATTGGGAGGATTAGTATTAACTTTTTCATAAAACAACAATTTTCAAGTTTAAGATTCAATTCAAATTTGGAATGTTAGAGGTAAAAGTAAATATTGTTTTATTTAACTCAAAACCTTATTGTGTTATTTCAACACAATAACAATAGTTATGGATAATATAAAAGCATTCTTTAATAATTTCAGATATTCCAATTTAAATTCAAAAGTTCCCGACTACCTTCACTTAAAAACCTGTAATACATCTTTAGTAACACGGCCTTTGAATTTGAGCTGTAGTTCAAATTTAATCCAGCTTTTTAAAACGAACAGCAGCACCTCCTCCTTTTGCCAGAATCAAAGGCAAAACCGTTTTAGCATCGACATTTTGTTTGCTGATTACTACTTGTTCTGGATTTTCCTCCCAGGTAATTCCGGGAGCATCGGCATAAATCTGTGCTTCGTAATTTCCGTCTCCCAAAAAGTCGAGATTCAAATTAAACTCACGTTCTTTTTCATTGGTCATACTTCCCAAATACCAGTCTTCGCTGTATTTATCTTTCCGAACCGTGGTAATGTATTCGCCAATTTCGCCGTTTAATACTTTTGTATCTTCCCAATCTACAGGCACATCCGATAAAAACTGAAATGCCGGATTTCCATCATAATTATCAGGCAAATCGGCCAACATTTGTATGGGTGAATAAAGTGTAACGTAATACGCCAATTCTTTAGCCAACGTTGTGTGCACCGATCTTCCGTTCATACCCTGTTCCTGATCAATGTCAAAAATTCCAGGAGTAAAATCCATTGGCCCGGCTAAAAAGCGGGTGAACACCAAATTTAAAGTATGATTGGGTGGATTACCTTCGCTCCAGGCATCGTATTCCATTCCACGTGCACCTTCGCGCGACATCATATTTGGATAAGTTCTGCGCTCGCCGGTATCTTTTATTGGTTCGTGGAAATTAACTGCCAATTGATATTCTGCAGCTTTTTTCAAAACGTAGCGATAATAATTTACACCAAACTGACCGTGGTGCCACTCTTTCATATTTAACATCGAACCAACCTGACCGATTTTTATATCGTGAATTCCCATTTTTTGGTACAGTGCCATTCCTGCATCAATTTGCTTCATGTAATTGATTAAGTTCGAACCGGTTTCGTGGTAACCTATTAATTTCACACCTTTTGAATCGGCATATTTTACCACTTCTTCCAGATCAAAATCGTCGGTACTTTCGGTGAAACTAAACATGTGCATAGCATTTTCGAACCAAGCCATTGTCCAGCCTTTGTTCCAGCCTTCGATCAGTAAACGGTCGATGCCGAGTTTTGCACAATAATCGATATACATTTTAGAATTTTCAGTTGAAGCGCCGTGTTTCTCACCTTCCCAAAATGTGTATTTACCAATATGCATTCCCCACCAAACACCCAAATATTTACTTGGTCTGATCCACGAAGTATCTTCCATTTTGTTGGGTTCATTCAGGTTCAAAATAATATATGATGTAATTAAATCGCCTGGTTTATCGGCAATTTGAATGGTTCTCCAGGGGGATTTAAATGGTGCTGTCGTTTTTACTTTTACACCATCCGACCAGGGAACAAGGTTGCATTTCAACGAATTGCCATCTGTTTGTTCAAGCGTCATCGATGCAAAATCGACCAAAGCTGCTTCGTGAATCGATATAGATAAACCGCTGCTACTTTTGATGGTTAACG
>JBNKOT010000511.1:0-5465 GCA_050294855.1 Draconibacterium sp.
ATCCTTCAGGAGCAGTTGTTGGGTTAAAAAGTTCCATTACCATAATTAAAACAATTAAAGGTAATGCCAACAAACCTGCCGTAGTAAAGGGGTAAGTTTTAAAATAGTCTTTACTCATTCCCAAATATTTCGAAAAAGATACATAAAATGTGTTTAGAATAAAAACAAAATGTATACAATTGGGCTTATCCGGAATTTGCTTGTTCTTTATCGGCCAATTCGATATGAAAATTTGATCAGAAAAATATTCTTCCCTTTTACATCGAACAAATTATTTACATCATTCGAAAAATTGAAAGTTCCGTCGTTTACATATTCGTTTCTGGTTTGATTCCAGACAAGAAAAATTGTAGATCCGGGTTGGTACTCCCAGCGAATAACCAGGTTCGAAAGAAATTCTTTTACATTAAAATCGGGTTTGTCGAAACTATAATCGATGATTCCATCTCGGTTATCGTCGATTAGATACAATTCAGATTCTTCGTTGTAAGTAATTTGTTCGTTGGAGTATAAATTGTAACGATCGGCAACATAGTCGGCTTTGCTGTCGGTAATGTGTTTAAAAGCGGAGTAATCGCCGGTGGCTATAAATGGCTGACACCAGTATTGAATGGTAAGATCGGGCGAAATGTTATAATTGATCCTGATCGACATGTTTAGTGTTTTTCGATCGATCTGCCCAAAAATATATCGTGTTTCGTTCTGATAATCGTTTTGTGTTACGTATTGTAACTCGCTATTTTCAAGCGAAAAACCGGGCGACAAATCTATTTTTAAAGCTTTAATCGGGCGGTATCCAACACCTAGATTAATGCGCTGTGTATTTCGGTAATTCTTTTCATTGCTGAAATAAGTACCTCCATTTCCTTCGAAAGTGAGCTTTTTTTGTTGATTGGTCATAAAACCAAAATTCAAATTTGTACCTCCCGGCGATTTTAAAGAAGGTCCTCCCCGCAACGCAGAATTTGAAATGTGTGCGCCGCTGATATTGTATGATCCGAATGCTCTCCAAAAGTTCTTAAACTGTGCGCTTCCGTTAATATTGCCACCGGGAGCTGTTAACGTTCCGCCAAAATCAAATTGTAACCACTGATTAATATTGATACTTGCACTCCTGAAAATCGAAAAAGGCTCGTACCAACGGTAACCCGCCCACAAAATTTGCATCATATTATCTACTTCAGGAGTGTAGCCAATGTCGTTTATTTCGAGCCCCGGCGATTGCCACGAGAAAATACCTGCGATTTTAAATTTTCCACCCACTTTGCCAACGGTAAATTTCCCGCCATTTCCACTTAATGAAGTTCGGCTTGAATCGAGTGTTAAATAATCGGCATCCGGACGCTGAAAGTTTCGTGAATACGAAGTTTGCGTTCGCAGCAGCGCTTCTTCCGTTCCGTTTACCTGGCTGAAATAGACACCTCCATCGAGCAGCCAGTTTTTGTCGTTCCATTTATGTACAAAATCAAATCCGCCACTGTAGGCACTTTTATGCAAAAACTGAAGTTGTTCGTCGTTAATGTTTCGATTAACAGCAGTCAGCATCCCTCCGAAGTATGTATTTCCTTCATTAAAATCTTTTTGCACCCGACTAACAAAATAATTAGTCAGTGGTTCTACTGCTTGCTTATAGCCGTTCCCAATACCTTTTATTTCAGCATATTCTTCGGCGGTTACACTTTCCAAAACACCAAGCGACCAGCCATTTTTTGTTTTTCCGGTTACTTTTGCAGCGCCCAGAATTTTGGTGAAATCAGGAAGATCGGCATATTCTCCGTTATTTAAATCGGGATAATAATTTGGTCGTCGTCCAATTCTTCGAGAATAAAACAAATTGTTCGACGCCATATCTCCATCGCCAAACATTAACGAGTAAGATAGTATGTTTTTCCCTTCGATAAAAAAGGGTCGTTTTTCTTCGAAAAAAGTTTCGTAAGTCGACAAGTTTACTTGCGAAGGGTCAGCTTCTACCTGACCAAAATCAGGATTGATTGTTAAATCCATCGTAAGGTAATTGGTAAGCCCGATTTTAGCATCGAGGCCGGCTTCTAAACCATTCTTTTTTCCTGAACTTCGGAATGGATTTTCAGGTTCTTTATCAAATCGTTCTGCCCTGGCCACAACATACGGAGTTACGTTTAAAGCATTTTTGGGCTGGATATTCTTTATGCCATCCATTGTGCCAAATTGTGAGGTAAAACCTGAAGTTTCGCGCGACATGGATTGCCACGATGAAAGTTCATCTTCGCGAAAAATATAACGTAAAACCTGAAGTCCCCACAACTGTTCTTCGCTCTCTTCGAAACGAAGTTGAGTGAGCGGAATGCGAATTTCGGAGTTCCAGCCTTGTTTTGTGATTTTTGTTTTTACCCACCAAATCGGATCCCAGGTGTTGTCTTCAGAATCGCCGTCGTTCGAGTTAATAAAATCGGATCGCACACCGGCGGCAGAAACGATAAACCCGAAAGAGGTACGTTTGTCGAAATACGAATCGATAAAAACACCCACCAGATCGCCATCGGTTTCATCGCGCCGGCTCATTCGCATCGAAATACTATCGGGATTTTTGTCGAATGCCCGAATTGCCACATAAAGATTATTGGCATCGTATAAAATGGCAAATTCGGTTTGTTGTGTCGGCGGATCACCTTCTATTGGTTCGTGTTGAATAAACTGATTATCCCAGTTGGCGGTTTGCCACTCGGGTTCATCTAATTCTCCGTTGATGGTAATGTTTAAATCGTTTGCCGTTTGGGCTGAATAATTTCTTTTTTCAATTTTTTGCGCAGCGACGAAATAATATGAAAAGAGAAATAGGAATATAAATGTTATTCTCATGAATATTTGGTTTCTTCTTCGATAAGACTAAAAAAGTTCGAATGTGTTACATTATTTTTTGAATAATTATAGCGATACTTTTGTTGAATTAAAATTCAAGACCTTAAACTTTTGGTTTTAAGCGATTCTAGGAATTTAAAATCAAAATATTTTCTGAATCATCGTGGGTCGTCTTCAACAATTGCATAATGAAAATTGTCTTTCCATTCGCCTCTGATCGGCAGGATTTTCCGACGTATTCCTTCGCAGGTCATTCCCGATTTTTCGAGCACCCGAATCGATGCTTTATTTTTTGTCGCTACGCCGGCTTCAATTCGGTGTAATTTAAATTTCTCGAAACCAAATTGAATGATTGCCTTTGCTGTTTCGGTGGCAAAACCATTTCCCCAAAATTTCGGATGAAATTTATAGTAGTACTCCGCCATTTTAAATTTATCGTTTGAGAGAAACATTCCGGCTAATCCAATAAATTCATTGGTTTCAGCCAATTGAATTTTCCATCCAAACCTCGAACGTATAGATTTTGACTGGTCATCGATATCGGGTCTTAAAATATTTTTTGTTTCATCCAGATTTTTTGGAAGCCCCAATGTATTAAATTCATCCACTTCAGGAACAGAATGAAGTGCATGGACATCCTCTAAATCTTTCCAGCTAACTTCGCTTAATATTAATCGTTTTGTTGTTAATTGCATCGGGTTGAAATTGATTGATAAGCGTAAATTTAACCATTCTTAAAGAAATACAAAAACTTTGCAACAATTGAATTTATTGACAATACCTGCAGATTATCATTTATTAAAAGTAGTTAATCATGCATTCGCTGTTAACTTTAATTTGAATATCTCTTTGGATTGAATCAAGAACAACATGCGAGAAAATTCTTTTTCTTTGTTGAATTAAATATCAACGGGAATGTTCAAGTTTTTAAGGAATATTGATAGGGATGGTTACAAACCTAAATATGGAGGTTTAGACATTATTAAGTTTATCGGGCCCGGACTTTTGGTTACTGTGGGGTTTATTGATCCCGGAAACTGGGCCTCGAATTTGGCTGCTGGTGCCGATTACGGTTATGCACTGCTTTGGATGGTAACGCTGTCGACAGTAATGTTGATTATTTTACAACACAACGTAGCCCATTTAGGAATTGCTACCGGACTCTGTCTTTCCGAAGCTGCGGCCATGTATCTTAAACCGCATTTTTCAAGAATTATACTTTCATCAGCGATGCTTGCTTCTATTTCTACGTCGCTGGCCGAAATTTTGGGCGGTGCAATTGCATTAAAAATGCTCATGGATATTCCGATTCGGGCAGGTGCTCTTTTGCTTACCATTTTTGTGATGATCATGCTCTATACCAATTCATACCGGATAATGGAGAAATGGATTATTGCCTTTGTTTCGGTTATCGGCCTATCTTTTTTGTATGAACTTTCTTTGGTAAATATCGATTGGAATTCGGCGATTGTTGGCTGGGTAACTCCTTCGTTTCCTAAAGGATCGATGATTGTAATCATGAGCGTTTTAGGCGCGGTGGTTATGCCGCATAACTTGTTTTTACATTCAGAAATTATTCAGAGCCGACAGTGGAATTTGAAAGATCATAAGATCATTAAAAAACAAATGAATTATGAGTTCCTCGATACGCTGTTTTCGATGCTCATTGGTTGGGCTATTAACAGTGCCATGATTCTGCTTGCGGCTGCCACTTTTTTTGCCACAAAAAAACAGGTCACCGAGCTTGAACAGGCCAATCGGTTATTGGGACCGTTGTTGGGAAATCATGCTGCAATTGTGTTTGCTGTTGCGCTTTTGTTTGCCGGTATTGCATCGACAGTTACGTCGGGAATGGCAGCAGGTTCTATCTTTTCTGGAATGTTTAAAGAACCCTACGATATTAAAGATAATCATTCGAGATTGGGAGTTGCTATTTCGTTGGTGATTGCGCTGGGAATTATCTTTTTGATTTCAAATCCGTTTAACGGACTTATTATCTCACAAATGTGTTTGAGTATTCAACTCCCGATAACTATTTTCTTACAGGTATATCTCACTTCTTCCGAAAAAGTAATGGGGAAATTTAAGAACTCAAAATTTTCTAAAATTCTTTTATACTTAATTGGCGTTATTGTGACCCTGTTAAATATCGCACTGTTTATTAGTTTTTTTAGGTAATCTGTAATTATTCTCAGCTTTGATTTCGGATTACCGACATATCAATCATTTTTGTTCCAAAGTAAAAGAAACTTGCGGCAAGTGCCATAAACACATGACTCATTGAGAGATAGTTAAACCATTGATGCAGCGATATTTTACCCATAAAAAAGATCGCCGCCACTCCTGCAAATGCAACGCCGATCAACATTAGTTTGCTGGCCTTGTTTTTTGTTTTCAGCAATAAGAAACCTTCGAGTGAGAGCACTACAAACATCAATCCGTAACCCGAATGAAATTCAACAAAAAAGAAATTGAGCGTAATAATCGTTATGGTCAGAAAAGTAAAAAATTCGAGCAGGTTGATCACCCGAAATACTTTAATGATTTTTTCTGTTAACCAGATTCGCGTATGTTCGATTGCGACTCGTTCTAAAAACATAATCGAAATCATACTCATAATCCAGCCG
>JBNKOT010000512.1:0-11618 GCA_050294855.1 Draconibacterium sp.
TTCGACAAAACCGATTAATCAAGGTTTTGCAAGTTTTGATTATCGTGCCTATCAAAGTAGGGCTTATACCTTGAGTTCAAATATCTATTTCGGGCGATTTTATAGCTCTATTAAAGCTGGTGCACGAATCGACTATCCCACAAAATTACCTTTCTATTTAGCGACTTACGCCACCTTTAATCGTTGGGATTTTTTCTCATCGAGTTCCGAACTGTTTTTTGAAGATGTGCGCCCGCCGTTTATTATTCAAGACGAAAACAATGTACGTTTCGAAGCAGGATTTCCGATTGGCGTTCACCGAAAATTTCTATTAAGTGTCAACTATGCAAATTCTGTCGACGAATATTATCAGACCGAAAAATTCAACAAAGAAGATGTGCCCGACAAAACACAATTTGAAGCGTTTGTAAGCCAGCTTGGACTTGAAAATAATTCGCTCAATTACAAACAATTGGCAACCGACGGAACTTATCATTTGCTTTCGGCAAAATATGTTATAGGTAACGAATTACAATTTCCGGGTTCGATTGGAGAAGGCAGAATCAATTCTGAAAATCATCACAAGTATCTTTTACTAAAAGCATCTTTGTCGAGGTATTTCCCTTTTGGAAAAAGGGTTACACTGGGAACAATGGGCGAAGTGGTTTTTAGCAACAAAAAATTATTCCAGAATTACCGTTCGACCTTGCTTGCGGCGCCGGGTTTTTACCCTTCTCCACATAGTCGATCGTTGTTTATCGGAAATTTTCATTCGAACAATTACATTGCCGGAGGTTTAAAATTCCTATTTCATTTTAATCCAACTTTACATTTCCGTTTAGAAGGATACGGATTTGTCCCAGTGAAAGAAGTACTTCAGAATGCCGATAACAAACCTTATCAAAACGAAAAATACTTTGAAAATTATTATTTGCAGGGAATGGCTTCGCTGGTGTATCAAACCGGTGCTGGTCCGCTGAGTTTTAATGCTAATTATTACGAAAAACAAAATACAGAATTGTATTTAACACTCAGTTTCGGGTACATTTTATTTAATAATAAAGGCTTGTAATCAGCGTTTAAAATGAGGCATCTCAGGAGCAAGAACAAACGAAATTTCAACGATTCCTTTAATCTTGTCTTTTACTTTCCACGGTGTTTGCAGAATCATTGTTTTTTGTCCGTCTTTTTCGGTGGTGTACATATTCTCAAAGGGCTCGAGCAACATTTGTTTTACTTTGCTTTTCGATGGCTCCGGATGACAATCGATTAAATTTGTACCTAACAATTTGGCACCGCCATATTTTTGAAATCCGAGAATGGCACGCTTGTTCATGTAAATGATAATCCCCTGCAGATCGCAAACTGTAATCGAGCCGTTAAACTCTTCTGCCCAATCCACATTAAGCCCCTCTAAATTCATGCTGATTCTATTTTTTTCGGTAACATTTCACCCAGTCGATTTCGAAAGCATAGGGTAAATTAGCGGCCGGAACATCGTGTACAACGATACTCGATGCGGTGAGTTGCAATGGAAAATTCATTGTTGAATCGGTGGATGCAAAAACTTCCACCTCGTTGATTTTCCAGCTTAAATTATTTCCATTTTTTTCGACTGCAAAAATATACGACTTTCCACTTTTCAGGTTGGCGATATCCAGTCCGTTTGTTTCAATCTTTTTGTTGTTGTTCAATTTCGAAATCCCGACGCTGTTTTTGGTTCCCATTTCCATCAGATTAATTCGTGGCGTGTTGTTCTCGCCCGACAAATAAACCGAGCTCACCACCTGTTTTACCGGGTTGAATTTAATTTTGGCTTCAAAAATTCCGTCTTCCTGCCAAAAGTTTTCTCCGGTGCTTACCAAATCAGTTGTGTATTCAAACTCGGTAGGAATAAAACCTGCCGGCATTTGCCAAACTTTTCCCATTGCTTTATCTTTTTTAACTACAATGGATAATTTCCCTCCGGTTTTTATGTTTTTTCCATTCATAAAAACATGAAGGTCGCCGGGCATTAAATAATTATCGCCCAACAATTTATTGGCCAAAAAACTTACGTTCGACCATTTTCCCTCATCCAATTTATTGCCGGAAAAATCATCTTCGAAAGTTATTTCCCAGTTTTTCAAAAAATCGAAATCGCTCGACGATTTGTATTTGAAATAATTTTTAATGTGCGGAATTTCTTTTTGTTTCAAGTAATCTTGCTGCTTTGCAAATTCGTCCGATTTTTCCCACTTCTTTTTGTCCTCAAGGTAAGCTTTCTGCGCTTTGAATTCTTCAGAATTTATTATTTCTTCCAATTCGAAATATCGTTTTAAATCGAACGAATCTTTTACATCAAGATAGTTTTTATACAAAGTCGATTTCTCAAATTTCAGAACAAATTTTACATCGGCATCGGCAGCCAGATTTTTGAATTTCTGCTGCTGTTGATACGCGTCACTTTTTTCGAATTTCTTTTTATCCTTCAAATATGTTTCCCGCTTTTTAAAATCGTCAGTTTCAACATACGTCTTTAATTCATCGTATCTTTTTAATTCGTGACTATCAACAGTTTCGCGGTAAAGTCTGAGTTTTTTTGCTTTTTCGAATTTAAAATAAGCTTTTATTTCGCGGTCGTTTCGCAAACTTTTAAACTGCTTTTGTTTTTCTTTATCGCGATCGGTAGCATTTTTAAATGCTAAAAAAGTTGCCAGTTTTTCTGAATTCCCAAAATCGATATGTTTTTTTAAATCGGCTGATTCGTGCAAGACTTTGTAGGCTTTTATTCCAGACGATTTATCTAATTTTTTAAAATCGATTAAATGTTTTTCTTCCACCGATCCTTTAAAAACCTGTTCCTTTATTTCTTTTTTATCTTTTTCGAATTCACCCTCTTTTATGTATTCGTAGAGTTTGTCGAACTCACCTAGTTTTTCCGAATCTTTTAATTTTTCGAAACGTTTTAAATCGGCCGAATCTGCAATTTTAAAATACTTTTTAATGTGCCCGGCTTTTGATAAGGTTTGAAATTCTTTTAACTGTTTATATTCGCTACTTTCTTTAAAATTGAGTGCATTAATCTCGTTCTTCCGCTTTTTAAAATCATCGGAGTTGATCCAGTTTTCCAATTCAATAAAATCTTTTAACTCATCTGATGTTTCAACTTGCTGAAACTCTTCGAAATCTGCCAATAATTTTTCGCGCTTTTTTTCAATCGTTTCTACAGTTTTTATTCTACCGGTTAGTTGCAGAGAGAAGATTTTAAAAGACATAGGTTCTTATTTATTAAATAATGGTTTCCAAAAATAAAAATTTAAGCCATTAAATTCTAATGAAACACGATGAATTAAATAAAGTAATTAACGATGCTTGTACAACAGCAAGCAACTTTTAGTGTTTTGGCTTCGAAATTCGTTTGCAAATTGGAGTTTTTAACAAATTCAGAATTGTAATTGGTTTTTTAAGAACTTAAATGTTTATATGTTTTAAACATCAACATTGCCTGATCACCTTATTTTAAATAGATTTGGCAGATAAGATTTCGTAAAATGATAAAGCATTCAGAATTAATATTAAATAACGACGGTTCTATTTTTCATCTGCATTTAAAACCAGAACAAATTTCGAATCAGATTATTTTAGTTGGAGATCCGGCTCGTGTGGATGCTATCTCATCGTTTTTCGATAAAATTGACTTTTCGGTTCAGAATCGTGAGTTTAAGACTACAACCGGCTGGTACAATGGTAAAAAGCTTTCGGTAATTTCAACCGGAATCGGGACCGACAACATCGATATTGTTGTAAACGAATTGGATGCACTTGTAAATATCGACCTCGAAAAACGTGAAATAAAAAAGAAGCATACAAAACTTGAAATAGTAAGAATTGGAACATCTGGCGGATTACAATCCAAATTAGCCGTTAACTCTTTTGTGGTTTCGCAAAAATCGATTGGTTTCGATGGCATGTTAAATTACTACGCCAACCGCGAAAAGTACTGCGACATGGAATTCGAAAATGCCTTTAAAAGTTATACCAACTGGAATACATCCTTACCAACACCTTATGTTGTTGACGCTTCAGAAAATTTGATTTCTAAATTCTCCGACGAGATATTCCGAAAGGGAGTTACAATTTCGGCGCCGGGATTTTACGGACCACAGGGAAGAGTGCTGCGTTTATCGTTAGCTGTTCCGGAACTAAACCGTCAGATTGAAGATTTCGAATTTAACTCTTTCAAAATAACCAACTTCGAAATGGAAAGTTCTGCAATTTACGGACTTTCGAAGATGTTGGGACACGAGGCTCTAACCGTGTGTTTGATTATTGCAAACCGGGTTACTTTAAATGCCAACGAGAATTATCGCGAAAAAATGATACTCTTGATTCAAAACGTGCTTGATCGTTTAACGAAATAGAAACTTATGGACAAAAGCAAACTTGATGCACTTATTAACCTCCTTGACGACCCCGACAAAACTGTTTTCGACATTGTTGAAAAAGAATTGCTAAAGGAAAACAACGAAATCATTCCTGTTTTGGAAGAAAAATGGGAATCGAGTTTTGATGAAAATTGTCAGGAACGAATTGAGAATTTAATTCAAAGTTTGCATTTTAAAGAAACGTATCATCGCTTAAAATTATGGTTGAATACCAACAGTAATGAGCGCGATTTGTTTACCGGCTTTTGGATTGTCGACCAGTTTCAGTATCCCGATTTAAACTTGCTCAATATTCAGTTGAAAATTGAAAAGATCAGAAAAAAAATCTGGCTCGAACTCAATAATTCGTTGACTTTGTTGGAAAAAACAACAATTCTAAACCACTTCCTATTTAATATTTTTGATTTTTCAATCAATCACAGCAACATCAAATCGTCGCAAAATTGTTTTCTAAATCAGATGCTCGACTCGAAAAAAGGCAATTCTATTTCGATGAGTATTTTTTATACCATAATTGCCCGACAACTAGAACTGCCGGTTTATTTCATCGATTTCCCCAAAAATCCGCTCATTGCAATTGTTGAACCCGAACTGGCACGAAAAGTACATGGTGCCTCGTTCGATTCCGATGTTTTGTTTTACATAAATCCAACACATAAAGGAGCGATTACCAGCATCAAAGAAATTGAATATCATCTAACCAAAAATGAGTATAAACCAATCCATCATTTTACCGAACCAAAATCGGATATTCTTTTTATTCAAAGGCTTTTAGAGTCGCTGGAAGAATCTTTCCAATCGCAGGGTATGATTTCAAAAGAAGAACAAATTCAGGAATTGCTTACCCTTTTTGACGAGTAAAATCTTTTGTATTTTAACAAAGAAATCAAAACTTCATTTTTGAATTTTTAACCTAGTCACCAATTTCAAGTTAGAGTTTAAAAACCTTTTCGACCTTATTATTACTGTTTGGGAAATAAAATAGGGTTAATGAGGTTGGTATCTGTGGAAAAAAATAAAGCTACTGCGGTAATTTGAAAAAATGAGGTTTTAAAATAGAAAGAAATTAGTTTTAATTTCGGGTTATAGTAATTTCTGATTTAATTTTTGCCAAAAAAAAGCCTTTTTGTTTTGCAACAAAAAGGCTTTAATATCATATATGTTTCTCTACTTATTTTGCATAACTAACTGCTCGTGTTTCGCGAATAACCGTTATTTTTATTTGTCCCGGATACGTCATTTCATCCTGAATTCGTTTCGAAATGTCATACGAAAGTTGTTCGGTATCCTGGTCGTTCATTTTATCGGCACCAACAATCACACGTAATTCTCTACCTGCTTGTATCGCGTAAGTTTTCATCACTCCTGGATACGAAAGTGCCAGATCTTCAAGGTCTTTTAACCGTTTGATGTACGATTCAACAATTTCGCGGCGTGCTCCCGGTCTTGCTCCCGAAATCGCATCGCAAACCTGCACGATGGGCGCCATTAATGTTTGCATTTCAACCTCGTCGTGGTGTGCTCCAATTGCATTACAAATGTCTGGCTTTTCTTTGTATTTTTCAGCCAGTTTCATTCCTAAAATTGCGTGTAGCAATTCCGGCTCGTCATCCGGCACTTTACCAATATCGTGTAACAGGCCAGCACGTTTTGCTTTTTTCGGATTCATTCCCAATTCCGATGCCATGGTGGCACACAAATTCGCAACTTCGCGCGAGTGCTGCAACAGGTTTTGTCCGTACGACGAACGGTATTTCATTTTACCAATTAAACGAATCAGTTCAGGATGTAATCCATGAATTCCAAGATCGATGGTGGTTCGTTTACCGGTTTCAATTATTTCTTCTTCGATTTGTTTTTTCACTTTTCCAACTACTTCTTCAATTCTGGCTGGGTGAATTCTGCCGTCGGTTACCAATTGGTGCAGTGCTAAACGTGCAATCTCGCGGCGTACCGGATCGAATGCCGAAAGCACAATTGCTTCCGGAGTGTCGTCAACAACGATCTCAACTCCGGTTGCAGCTTCCAGGGCACGAATGTTACGACCTTCGCGACCAATAATTCGTCCTTTTATTTCATCGCTTTCGATATGGAAAATAGTTACTGCATTTTCGATAGCTGTTTCGGTGGCAACACGTTGAATCGATTTAACAACCACCTTTTTAGCTTCTTTATTCGCCGTTTGTTTGGCTTCCTCCATAATTTCGTTGATGTACGAAATTGCTTCGGTTTTTGCCTCTTCTTGCAACGACTCAACCAACTGTGCTTTTGCATCGTCGGCCGAAAGACCCGAAATTTGCTCCAGTTTCTCGAGGTGCTGTTTGTGCAATTTATCCAGTTCTTCGCTTTTATGTTCCACACGTTGCAATTGTGTGTCAAGATTTTCGCGAATTGCCTCAACTTCTTTTCGTGTTGTTTCGAATTCTTTCGATTTACGATTCAAATCATCGCGACGTTGATTTAAATGTGCATCGCGTTGTTTGTGTTTGTTCTCCAAACTGTTTAAAGAAGCATTTTTTTCGTTAATGTATTTTTCGTGTTCCGATTTTAATTGCAAAAACTTTTCTTTCGCCTGCAATATTTTATCCTTTTTTATGACTTCTGCTTCCGCTTTTCCTTCGGAAATAATTCGACGTTTTTTAGTCTTCAGCGCTCTATCCCACACAAAGTAGGCCAGCGCACCGCCAACTAAAAAACCTGCCAAAATACCTATTACTAAATCTATACTCATTCTTTCTGTTTTAAATTAATATATAATAAAACCCGTTAAAGAACTCTATTCCTAATTATTGAATGAGTTCCAAAACGGGCTTTTGATAAATATCCTTTTTTATTTCTTTTTCTTTTCTTTCAAAAAGTCAGAAATATCATCGTTCAAATTTTTAAGTTCATCAATAAAAAGAGAAGTATCGTTCCGATTTTGCAATTCTGTATTGTTTAAGGCAATTTGAAAAGCTGTCATCGACATTATTTGTTGAGATTCAATTTCGCCAAATTCGTTTCTGAATTTATGAATTGTCTCGTTCACCATTTTTGCAGCTAAGCGATATCTCTCTTCGTCTTTACGATCGATTGTTAACGGAAAATTCCGCCCGTCGATCTTAATATTTATGCTTAATTTTTTATTTTCCACCAACCATTACTTATTGAGTAATGCGATACATTTATCAATTTCCCGTACTAACCTATTTATTTTCTGTTTAGCTTCTTTGTTTTCGTCCACTCCTGACAAAAGTAAAGTTGCTATTTTCAGTTGCTCATTTTTCTGACTGAGTTCCAATTGATCCATCTCCAGTGTTTTTATTTCTGATTTTAATGCTAATACTTTTTTCTCCAGCATTTCTATTTCCTCTTCCAGGTTGTTAAATTCCTGAAACAACTGCTGTGTATTAGCTTTTAAATCGTTAAGAAGGATGTTATCTTCTTCAGTCATTTTAGCTGCATTTCAAAAGCAAAGTTAATATTTTTAACCTATTGTAAAAGTAAAACAAGATTAATGAAAAGAAATAATGCTAACACACTTCTGTTAAGTAAACCATAAAAGTTTAAATTTGCGTCTTTTGTAACGATACAAGCAATTAGCATGAGAACTATTCTTTCTCTTTTATTCGTAGTGTGCAGCCTGTTTTTAAGCGCTCAGAACGGAGGATATTTACCGCCGGTTAAAATTCCGATGCTGTTAAGCGGCAGCTTTGCTGAGCTGCGAAGCGACCATTTTCATTCGGGCATCGACATTAAAACGCAGGGAGTGAAAGGAATTGATATTCATTCGGTTGCAGAAGGTTACGTTGCAAGAATTGTGGTTTCGCCAACCGGTTACGGAAAGGCGCTTTACATCAATCATCAGAACGGAACCACTTCGGTGTATGGCCATCTCGACAGTTTCAAAGACGAGCTTGCAGCATACGTTATTAACAATCAGTACAAAAAAAAATCGTTTAAAATAGATCTGTCAATTCCTGAGGGTTTATTTCCAATTAAAAAAGACGAAGTTATTGCAAAAAGCGGGAATTCGGGAAGTTCAGGTGGACCACATTTGCATTTCGAAATTCGTGATGCAAAAACAGAAAAACCGATGAATCCGTTAAAATGCGGGTTCGATATAAAAGACAATATTCCGCCAAAAATATTTTCACTGATGATGGTTCCGCTCTCAGATACTTCGCTGGTGCTGGGCGATACAAGAAACCGTCGTTTCGAAATTGTTTTTTACGATGGCAAATATCACATCAAGAATAATCCATGCGTTCCGGTATATGGCGAAGTTGGTTTTGCAATCGAAGCCAACGATTATTTAAACGATTCTTGGAACAAATGTGGTTTGTACTCGATACAACTTACCATCGACGATGAGTTGTATTTTTCGCATCAACTCGACCAGTTTTCTTTTGCCGAAACCCGATACATCAACAGTTTGATTGATTATGAGATGTTCATCGATTCAAAACGGCGGTTTCAAAAAACATGGATCGATCCTGGCAATAAATTAAGCACTTATAATTTCAGAAAAAATAACGGTGCGTTTAAAGCCGCAGGAAATGCAAGACATCGAGTTCGTATTCAGTTAAAAGATACCTACGGGAATTCATCGACACTTGAATTTACAATAAAAAGCCAGCCAAAAACGATAAAACGCGAAGGGGAAAAACATGTCGATGTATTTGAATACAACACTGATAATCAACACAAAACCGACCACTTTCAAATAAAAATCCCCAAGGGAGCGTTGTACACCTCTTTGAATTTTCAATATTCGACGCTGCCGGTTTCTCCGGGATATTTTTCTGATATTCATGTGATTCATAAAAATACGGTTCCATTGCACAAAAGCGCTAAAATCAAAATCAAAACAATTGATTTACCGCACGAACTTGAATCCAAAGCTTTGTTGGTAACAATCGACGATGAAACCGGTAATTATCGGTCTGCTGGAGGAAATTTCGACAATGGATGTATTTCTTCCAACATCCGAACTTTTGGAGAATATGCCGTTCGAGTCGATACGATTGCTCCGCTTATTCAATCGTTGAGTATTAAAGCGAACCAGGAACTGACCGAAGCAAAACAAATACGATTCAAAATTTCGGACGATTTATCGGGAATTCAGGAAATAACAGGAATGCTCGACGGTGAATGGGCACTTTTTGAATACGATCCGAAAAATGAATTAATTACTCACACCTTTAATAAAAATCGTTTTGAACTGAATAAAAATCACCAGCTCATTTTAACGGTTTCTGATTACAAAGGAAATACCTCAACTTATGAAGCCACTTTCAGGAAATAACATAAAAGCAATTGGAACTATGTCGGGTACTTCGCTCGATGGACTGGATATAGCAGCTGTGGAGTTTCGCTTCCAAAACGAAAAATGGGATTTTGAAATTATCGAAGCCGAAACAATTTCCTATTCAAAAAGCTGGGCCAATAAATTATTGAACGCCCCTTCTCTTTCGGGAGAAAAATTAATCGAACTACACGCTGATTACGGGAAATACACTGGAGAAAAAATCAACGCTTTTTTACAAAAAACAGCTTTTAAACCCGAAATTATTGCATCGCACGGACATACCGTATTTCATCAACCCGAAAAACATTTTACCTTTCAGGTAGGAAGCGGGGCAGCAATTGCAGCCGAAACAAAAATTAAAACAGTGGCCGATTTCAGAACCGGTGATGTTGCTTTGGGCGGACAAGGAGCACCACTTGTACCAATTGGCGACAAATTACTTTTTTCGGAATACGATTTTTGTTTAAATCTGGGTGGCTTTGCCAATGTATCTTTTGAAAAAAACAAGCAACGAATTGCTTACGACAACTGCCCGGTTAATTTTGTTTTGAACCATTTTGCCGAAAAACAAGGTCTTGGATACGACAGAAACGGCGAACTTGGAAAACAAGGAAAGATCGACAATCAATTACTTGAACAACTTAATGCCCTAAAATATTATGCTCAAAAGCCACCAAAATCGTTAGGGCGCGAATGGATGGAAAATGAGTTTTTTAAAGTCCTCGACGCATCGACTATTACTGACTCAGATAAGATGCGAACCACATACGAACACATCGCTATTCAACTATCAAAAATCAGTGATAAGAAAGGGAAATTACTAATTACCGGAGGCGGTGCTTTTAATACTTTTTTAATCGAACGTATAAAATTTCATTCAAGTTTAGATGTTTTAATTCCGGCTTCAAAAATTATCAATTATAAAGAAGCTTTAATTTTTGCATTTCTTGGTATACTTCGAATTCAAAATAAAACAAACTGTTTATCTTCAGTAACAGGCGCAACAAAAAACAGTTCTGTGGGAGTTGTCTTTCCTTATTAATTTCAAAAAGAAGATATTAATCATTCTTCTTCCTTTTTGATTGGAGTAATATTGAAATGACAAAATTCTCACTTATTATGAAACATAATCCTGCACAAGCTATTCAAGACCTTCAACAATTTGGCGAATTTGGAGGCGTTAATCCTTCAATCACCGACTCGTCGACTTATACTTTTTTGGAAGGCGAAACTATGGAAGAAACTTTTCTGGGGCACATGGAAGGTTGCTTTTTGTATTCGCGTCACTGGAATCCAAGTAACAAATACCTGGCCGATGCATTGGCTGCAATGGAAAATACCGAATCGGCGTGGATCACTTCATCGGGAATGGCAGCAATTACCTGCTCGCTGTTGCAACTTTGCAAATCGGGCGACCACATAATTACGAGTGTTACAACCTACGGTGGAACTTACGCATTTTTAAAAAACTGGTTGCCAAAATACAACATCGAAGTAAGTTTTGTGGACATCACAAATCTGGAGCAGGTAAAAAATGCCATGCAATCGAATACCAAAGTTATTTATACCGAAAGTGTAACCAATCCGCTTTTGCAGGTTTCCGATATTCCTGAATTGGCAAAGATAGCACACGAGTCGGGAGCAAAATTAATGGTAGACAACACTTTCACTCCGATGATTATTTCTCCGGTTGTATTAGGAGCTGATTTGGTAGTTTACAGCATGACAAAATTTATTAACGGAAAAAACGATTGTGTGGCTGGTGCCATATGCGGATCATTAGAATTTGTCAATCAGCTTTCGAATGTAAACGATGGAACGGCAATGTTATTGGGACCGGTATTGGATCCAATGCGCTCGTCTAGTATCTTAAAAAATCTGAATACGCTGCACATTCGAATGAAACAACACAGTAAAAATGC
>JBNKOT010000513.1:0-5735 GCA_050294855.1 Draconibacterium sp.
GCAAGTTCAATTAGTAATACGCTGCTAAAAGTTTAGAAAGAATAATACTCAGAAAACTAAAAATAAAGAAGTTGGCCACAATGGTAATGATGGTGTAGCTCGATTGTCGGTTTTCGGGGAAAACCAATAGCTCTTTAACACCAAGCCAGAAAATATAAAAACTATAAAATCCGAGTATTTCAATCACATAAAGGAATGGAAATATTCCGGTAATAATCGAAACCAATAAAAATGGTGTAAACGAATAAGCCACAATGTTTTGGACGATCGCAATGTTTTTTTCGCCTCCAAATGTTTTGACTAGTTCGTTGCTTAAATAAACGGCAATAAAAAATTGAAGTAGAAAAAGGATGATCCATCGGGCCGACTTCATCAGCGCAAAACCAACATAAAAATGCGAGCTTCTAAAAAATTCGCCTAAAAAAACTGCAAGTGCAATTGTACCAATTAAAGGAAGCAGGAAACCAACAAGAAGATTTGTCTGGCTCTCTAAATTTTCTTTTCTCGAGATCCAAAATGTTTTTGGATTCAGGAGTAATTGTTTGCTGGTATTTATAATAGCTGAAATCGAAATTTTCATGTATTCTATTTTGCGGCAAAATTACATTTTAAAATACATTCTGAAAATAAAACTGAAATTAGCGTGCTTTTTTTCGCTCCTGTAAAATATTTTGTAAGGCAAACATTTCGTCGCGCAAACGAGCAGCTTCAATAAAATCGAGTTCTTTAGCAGCAGCTTTCATTTGTGTATTCGTTTTTTCAATGGCTTTTTCCAATCCTTCAACACTCATAAACTGAATAACCGGATCGGCAGCAATATCGGGTTGTCCCATTCCTCCTGAATATTCGGGTTGTTTGTCGCTGCGGTATTGATAACCAATAATTTCGCGGGTTGGTTTTACAATTTGTGTTGGCGTAATGTTATTTTCCTGATTATATTTTAATTGTCTTTCGCGGCGGTAATTTGTCGAATCGATCGTTTTTTGCATCGACTTTGTAATTTTGTCGGCATACATAATTACCTGTCCGTTGATGTTTCGCGCAGCTCGTCCTGCAGTTTGTGTCAGCGATCTTTCCGAACGTAAAAATCCTTCTTTGTCGGCATCTAAAATCGCTACCAGCGAAACTTCGGGTAAATCCAGTCCTTCACGCAAAAGGTTAATTCCAACCAAAACATCAAACTCACCTTTCCGCAATTGTTCCATAATTTCAACACGTTCCATGGTATCAATATCGGAGTGAATATAACGGGTTTTTACGCCCATGTTCGAAAGGTATTTCGATAATTCTTCCGCCATTCGTTTGGTGAGCGTCGTCACCAAAACGCGCTCGTTTTTTTCGATCCGCAGATTGATTTCGTGCATTAAATCGTCGATTTGATTGGTGCTAGGACGAACATCGATAATCGGGTCGAGTAATCCGGTTGGACGAATAATTTGTTCCACAATCACACCTTCACATTTTTCGAGTTCATAATCGGCCGGAGTTGCACTCACATAAAGCATCTGGCCGGTAATACTTTCGAACTCCTCGAATTTCAACGGACGATTATCGATGGCAGCGGGCAAACGAAATCCGTAATCAACCAAATTCATTTTTCGTGAATTATCGCCACCGTACATGGCCCGGATTTGCGAAATGGTAACATGACTTTCGTCGATTACCGTTAAAAAATCATCGGGGAAATAATCGAGTAAACAGAATGGGCGGGTTCCCTGTTTTCTACCGTCGAAATAGCGCGAATAATTTTCGATGCCGGGACAATAACCCAACTCGCGCATCATTTCCATGTCGTATTCAACACGTTCCAAAATACGTTTGGCTTCGAGGTGTTTCCCGATTTCTTTAAAATATTCAACATGCGCTATCAAATCGTCCTGAATTTGATGGATCGACGTTTTCATACGGTCCTTGGTGGTCACAAAAATGTTTGCCGGATAAATAATGGCTTCATCCATGTTTTGCAGGGTTTGACCTGAAATCGGATCGAACGAAACAATTTCTTCTACTTCGTCGCCCCAGAAAACAATTCGGATTCCTTCGTCGGCATAAGCCGGATAAATATCTACGGTATCTCCTTTTACCCTGAAATTTCCACGTTCAAATTCAATTTCGCTTCTCGAATAAAGTGCGTCGACCAATTTGTGCAACACCGCATTTCGAGAAACTGTTTCTCCCTGTTTTATTGAAGTTACATTGGCATGAAAATCTTCGGGATTTCCGATTCCGTACAAACACGAAACCGAAGAAACCACGATCACATCTCTTCGTCCCGACAAGAGAGCAGAAGTGGTGCTCAGCCGGAGTTTCTCAATGTCTTTATTGATCGAAAGATCTTTTTCGATGTAAGTGTCGGTGGTGGGAATATAGGCTTCGGGTTGGTAATAATCGTAGTACGAAACAAAATATTCGACAGCATTATTTGGAAAAAACTGTTTCATTTCGCTGTACAATTGTGCAGCCAGTGTTTTATTGTGACTTAAAACCAAGGTTGGTCGTTCAACTTTTTCGATTACATTGGCAACGGTAAACGTTTTTCCCGATCCGGTGACACCTAATAAAGTTTGGAATTTTTCTCCTTCATTCAGTCCTTCCACCAATTGTCTGATTGCTTCGGGCTGATCGCCGGTGGGTTGATAATCAGAAACTATTTTAAATTTTCGCTCCATTAATACTGCTTAATGCATTAGAAATCGTACTTCTTAGAAATCGTTTTTTTTCAAAAAATGTTTGTTTTTTCAAGAAAAAAATTACATTTGTTAGCTGTTAGTTTGGACGCTAATATAAATTTTTAAACGAAATAACATTAATAAAGCTGATCTTTTTATCAGTTTTGATTGTGTATTGGAATACAAAGTAATTTGCCCGGAAAATGCTTTCAACTAATTTTGAATGTATTATCTTAGTCGTCGTCATCAAATTACTGAGTGTAAATCAATACTTCGTTCGGAAAGAATAAGCAATTATATTTAATACACCGAACTTCAAATTTTTAATTTTGACTATCGCTAAAATAATTTGAAAGTTATGAGACAGATAAATTCAATAATTGTATTGATTTTTTTACTTTTTTTCTTTGTGAATGTACATGCTCAGGAAAAAACACGGATCGATAAAAATAGTGTAAATAATAAAGGAATGTACCTCAGCGGTCAGCTTTCGACCAATGGGTGGGGCTCCGATATTCGTTACGTTTTCAATAAAACTTTTACTTTAAAAGCCGGGTTTGAACAACTAAACTTAACTTCCAGTATGGATTTTAATGAAAACGAAATTGATTATGTTCTCGATTTGAATTACCGAACCGGAGGCATTTTTGTGATGGCAGATATTAATTATACCCGAAATTTATACATTACAATTGGAGCAGCACAAAATTCTCTAAATCCGAAAATTAATGGAGTAGCAGCAGACGATGTTCCGTATGGCGACATCGTAATTCCCGCCGAAATGATAGGCGATTTTACATTCGCGCTTTCTCCAAGTATGAAAATTTCGCCTTATGCAGGACTTGGTTTTCGCGGTTTTATGGGAGCAAAACAACGGATCGTTTATTTTTTTGAAACCGGATTTTACTACCTGGGACCACCGAAAGTAGACATCGAAGCAACCGGATTACTGGCGCCAACTGCCGACCCTATTATGGGACAAGACAAGGTTTTTGAGAAACAGTTTAGTCAATATCAGTTTTACCCGGTTGTGAAATTAAACCTGGCAATTAAATTATTTTAAACTTCACGGATAAAAAAATAGATCATGAAAAATAAAATTCAAACCAACCGAGTTCGATCTTTCCTCTCAATAATGCTTGTTTTATTGTTGTCGGGTTGTGGCGAATATTTTACAGATCCTTTACTCGACAAGGAAACCGGAAATGAGATTAATTTGCTTATTGTTGATTTTAATTTTTTCACCACAACAATGACCTACCATTTGTTGGATGCAGCCGATGGATCTCCAATTACAAGTGAAGCAAAAATTAGTTTTTCGGGGCAAAACGGAAACGACATCGTAAATTTTGCCGGTGAGAAAAAAGGAGATTTTTACACTTCACAAGGACAAATGGAATTAACCATCGATCCGAATGTTCCAATTTCGGCAGGTTCGCCGGTTGAGTTTGCGGTGCATGTCGAAGTTCCAGGGTACAATAGCCTGGCAAAAGGAATCCAGTTTCAAACCGAAGGTAGAAAAACCTTTGAATTGTATTTGACAAAAACCGATGAGGAAATTTTAACCGATGTTGGCGGAGATGTGGATTTTGGAAATGGCGATACATCGTTCGTTTTTATGGCACCTGCAGAAACTTTGAAATCGGCAAGCGGCGATGAAAAACAATACGAAATTAGTTATTCAGTATCGATAAAAGATCTGCTAAAATTTAAAGACGAGCAGGGTAATTTTCTTTTTGCCTCGTCGCAGGAAGTATTGGAAGTTTACTATCAAGACAAAGAAAATTTTGTGTCTTTGTCAACTTTTAAATTCACAAAATATAAACCGGGAATCGAGTTGATAAATATCGACGGAAAAAAACGTAACGTTCTTTTTCAGAAACTCGAAACTGGGGGATTGGTAAGTTTAAGCTTTGGCGGCCGGCCGGTAGACAATTTGAATGGAGGAAAAATAAATTCGATCTGCAAATTTAAAGGAGATGAAAATCCTGCATTATTCGGATTTTTTGGTTTTGAAAACAGTGCCTGGAATTTGTTGGGAACCGAAGTGAAGTACGAATCGCTTAGATTTCGTTATACCTTGGCAAAAGTTGTCGATGATTCGGTTTGCGAAACAGGTGCAAAATTTATATTTCAATCCAATTCAAAAACAAGTTTTTCGATCGATGCCGACCTTTACGACATGAACGATGAATTTATTACCTCGCTCAGTTTCAAAGGTAATTTCCCTGAAGAATTCACACTCGAAAATGTTCCTGCAGATCCTGTAAAAGTAATTTTCAGAAATAATAATCCGGCGTTTAAAGCTATTCCGCCAATGGAAATAAACAGTTTGTGTAATGGAGATTACGAAATTGAAGTGATCAAGAAAAGTGATTACGTTGAGTACCAGATTGTATTAAAAGCACTTTGTGCCGATAATCCGGCCATTGGATTTGCCCCAACTTATAATGTTGAATTCCGGCTTAAAAACAGCGACGACGCCTGGCAAGGTGTTCGAATCGAAGGTGGTGTGATAAATTTGCTGTGTCTTCCGAATCAGGAATACGAAATGCGTTTGTTGTGGGAAGGTGAATGGGAATACGCCACCTATTTTACCAAATTCGACAGTAATGGAAATTACATTGGGAATACCGAACTTAATGCAACAGTTCGTTCTAAAAAGCTGGAAGATGGCAGAATGCAGATTAATATAGAAAAAATATTTAGTCAAAGTATTTGTAACGATTTAGGTTGGTAGAATAATTATACAGCAGTTTTTTCCGTTTATTTTTCAAGTTAGTTTTTATTAAAAATCCTCTTTTGGTTTAATTCAAAAGAGGATTTTTGTTTTGAGAAACAAACAACGATTTTGGCCGATAAATCGGATCACATGAAATTCCAGTGGGAGAAATTAAAATAATATTTTACACCAGAAGTTTCATCATTAAATAAAGCCACCTAACATCCGAATACTGGTTTTTGCCTTATCAGGCAGATTCTACTCTTTGGCTTAGTCCAAAGAGTAGACAGAAAACCCAAGGCTGCGCCCGCTTCCTCTCGGAAAAACTACGCGATGCCGGCTAA
>JBNKOT010000514.1:0-4212 GCA_050294855.1 Draconibacterium sp.
TTAAAGGAATGGTGTAGCTCGCATGTGCAATGGTTTCGGCAATGTTGATGTTGTAGTTTGCCGCAATTCCCAATGCTACAATTGGAAGTACTACGCAGGTAAAAACCATTAAAACCGCCTGGAACGCATCGGTAGCCACAACGGTAATAAATCCGCCGAGCATGGTATACAAAGTAACCAAAGCTGATCCGATTACCATTCCCCAAAAGGGATCAATGTTAAAAGTGTCGTTAAATATTTTTCCTGCTCCGCTAAACTGGGCGGCAATGTAGAGTACAAAAAAGAAGATAATAATCAGCGATGAAAGTATTCCAAAACTGCGCTGAGTGCCTTCAAATTTTGCTGAAAAAAGTCCAGGTACAGTTAATGCCTGTGTTTTATCCGTAAGTTTTTGAAGAGGCTCGGCCAGAAAAATCCATAAAAAGAATATTCCGCTTACACAACCCAATGCCACCCAGATGGCTGCCATTCCTTCAGAATAAGCGTATCCTGTTAATCCTAAAAGCAGCCAGGCCGATTCACCGGTTGCACGCTCTGACAAAGCCAGCGAAAATCCGGAAATCTTTTTTCCGCCCAAAACAAAATCGTTATTGGTTTTTGACCGACGCGCAGAATAAACAACAATTCCGATTAGAATGATCAAATAGGCAATAAATACAATTATCATGGTTTACTTAGATTTTTGTGAAAGCAGATAAAGTTAAAAAGAAAATGGATTTTGACAACTTGCGAATTTTACCACGATCTACGAAAAGAAGAAATAACAATTAGGGGGTTGGGTATGTTTTTATTCGTTCAATTTTTAAAACATCGTCGGACGGTAAGATTTAACCCAAATAGAATGATGAATAATCCCAAAGAAAATATTATCCAATTAAACTTTGTTGGAGTCCATGTTTCAAGGATTTGTACAAAAGCAGGAAGTTCTGGTAGATTAAAAAAATCGGCTAAAAAATTTCCGTTCAAAATTATCAATCCAAAATCGACCGTAAAAGTGTAATAAATGAAAATAGAACCAAGGATTAAAAAAAAGAATTCAATGGTTTTCAATTTGGTTAGGTTTCGTTTTAAGTGCAGGTAACCGAAAGTAAAAGCCATAAAAATCATCACCACCGAACAAAGAACGGGTGCTAGCACTGGTCCAACCCAGGTAATCGGAATCAGAAACAGAATATCCCAGGTTAATAACGATTCGGGCCAATCGATAAATATTTTTAGTGCTACATAATAAACGATGTCCCAGATTCCAAAAAGGAAAAGGAAGGCCGAGAATCGTTTTAAAAATGACTTTCCTGCAATCCAGGCAACCGAACCTAGCATTAAAAGTGTACTAAGTTCACGTAACAATTCAATTATTATAATCCATTCCGACATGGCTTTTAACGGGAAATTGAAACCTTCGGGGTAGTACAGTTCTCTTACATAAACGACCACAATCGCTTCGAGAAATCCCATAGAAATTGCAAAAACGAAAAGTGGAATATAGTTTAGATCCTGAATGGAATACCTTGAATTCATGGATAGTTTTTATTCAATTTCTGAATTTAAAGTCAGATAAGCAAATAAGAGGAATTTTGAATTAATCGGTTAGAATACAGATTTGGTCGCAGCAGTTTAACATAAGTATAGATGTTGAGTAAAAAGCGTTTCATAAATACAAAATTGTCCAATTATGGGAATATTTGTGCCGGTTTTAGTGATGTAATTGAGCTTATATAGAAATAATTTATAAATTGCAATCTATTGGACTTGAGTTGGTTGAAAGAATGTTTGTATCAACCAATTGGTGAAGATTAATGATTCAACAGAAAGAACCCTAAAATTGAAAACGTTATGGACAAAAAAATTACACGGAAAGAAGCAATTAAAAAAGCAGGAGTTACAGTGCTAGCAACAAGTTCACTGTTATTGTTAAATACAAAGGCACATGCTTGTACTTCGGGCAGTACTGGCACAGGCAACAATCAAACTGTAGAAACCCATAGTCGGGAACATAAAAAACATCGTCGTCATCGTCGTCATCGTCGCCATCATTAGAATTCATCAATTCTATTTTGATAGAATCGATCCTTTGATTAAATATAGAAATACGTATTACATTTTGCTTCGCCAAGATTGTATTATGTATATTATACCTTTATTATTGACACAATTTTTAAAATCTAGGAAAAACATTTAAATGAATAAAAAGATTACCAGAAAAGAAGCCATCAAAAAAGTAGGCTTAACTGCTTTAGCAAGCACTTCGTTATTTTTGTTGGAGACAAAAGCAAATTCG
Organism: Draconibacterium sp.; assembly: GCA_050294855.1. Lineage (GTDB taxonomy): Bacteria > Bacteroidota > Bacteroidia > Bacteroidales > Prolixibacteraceae > Draconibacterium. Next base: position 2,279 of record JBNKOT010000514.1, read on the forward strand.
TCTACTTCAGCAAATGGTTGTGGCTCCAAATCGTATGGTGATAATGACTACGGTGATTGGAACAAGCGTGGCAAAGATTACGATAAGAACAATGGCTACAAGGACAAAAATAAAGATAAGCACAAGCACAAAGACAAAAACAAAGATAAGCACAAAGACAAGGATAAGGATAAGGATTAGGATAAAGACAATGGTCGTAAAAACAAAAGCAGGCGTAAATAAAATTTTAATTCACGCCTAATAACATAATAATACTCTCTAAACAAATTTAAATTGTTTCAGAGGGTATTTTTTTTTCAATAAGAGGCTTAATTCAATTGCTCTGGAATACGACTTTTCTTTTGTTCGCAAGCACCATTTTTCTTATATTTTTTTGAAATCTTATATTTCTGTTAATTCTACAATGGCTTCCTGAGCCAAATTCATCGCTTGACCAAACCGTTTTCTTTTTATTCAATAAAAAGCCTTATTTTGGCTAATAATAAAAACAGGTTCCTTTGGAATCCCGTTATTTCTCAAATTAAGTTAAGAATTGAATACTAAGGACGTATACTATTTTGCCGCGCAATGCCTGACTTTGGATGAAGATCCGGATTTTAAGGAAAAAATAATTGACGTTTTCGAGTCTGGAAAAATTGTTTTTGAAGACTTTATCGTCACTTGCGATGCCAACCTGATTTTGCCGGCAATTTATATTAAATTCAAATCGCATCAGTTGTTCGAATTAATTCCTGAATCAATTCGTCCGATACTCGAAAATGTGTATGATTTAAACCGTAAACGAAACGTACAAATTCTCCAACAAATCGAGGAAATAAATAACACCTTCAACAAAGAAAAAATTACTCCGATTTATTTTAAAGGTGCAGCACATCTGCTCGATGGTTTATATTCAGACTCTACAGAAAGAATGATCGGTGACATCGATTTGATAGTGAAAGAAAAAGACTATACAAAAGCAGTTGAACTTATTTTTAGACTAGGTTACGCAAAACAACCCGACAGATATCACGATGGAATTAATCCGATGCACCATCCACCACTTTATCGCGATGACATGCCGGCTGTAATCGAAATTCATCGGACGCCTGTAGATTTTAAGTATGCCAAACAATATTCAACAGCCGATGTTTATAAGGAATTAAAACAAATTGCAAACAAAGAAAATTGTTTTGTGCCTTCCGATGAACATCAAATAATACATAATTTTATTCACAGTCAGTTGGCTGATCAGGGGTATGCAAATAAAAAGAATTCGCTGCGCGATTTGTACGATCTGTATCTTTTATCAGCCAGGATAAAACCAGGCAGACTGATTAATCGTGTAGAGAAAAAGAACCGGTTTATTTCGCATTTACAATTTGCAGAAAAAGTTTTTAATACAAAAGAGCGTTTTTGTTCCGATGGTTTCCCACCAAAGAAACTGCATAAGTTTTTGTGTGATTATTTCATGAATCATCAGCGAACAGGTAATATTTACCGAGGAATACTAAAAACGTTTCGGATTTTTAAGTATTGGTACCTGGATAAAGTAATAAAGGCTTTCTACCGTTCGGAATACCGGCATTACATTTTCAGACGAATTTTTTCTTTACAATGGTTCAAGATGCACATCGAAAGAGTAAAAAATTATCTGAAATCGTAATTGAAATTATAGAAAAATCTTGCTCCAACACATTTCTTTTTAACCATTTTTTTTGAATCAATTAAATAGGTCAGTTTTCAGATTATTAATAGCTTTGTTGTTCTCACTTAATAAATCTGGATCATGAAGAAAACAATACTCTTAAGCTTCTCCTTTTTTTATGTTTTTACCTTGCTCGCACAAAACAGCAATGTGTACGAATCGCTCAAATTCGAAAGTAAACTGGTGAATTATCCGGTGAAATACAGCGTTTATTTACCTCCTGATTACCACACATCAAACAGAAGTT